>PMXT01000100.1 GCA_003170995.1 Actinomycetota bacterium
GGCTCGGCCGACGTGCTCGAGGCGCTCGGCTTCAACCTCGATCTTCAGCCGGAGCAGATCGCACGCTCGATCGACGAGCTCGGCTTCGGCTTCATGTTCGCACAGGCTCACCACCCAGCCATGAAGCACGCCGGTGCGGTACGGCGCGAGCTGGCCACGCGCACCATCTTCAACATCCTGGGCCCGCTCACCAATCCGGCCGGGGCCCGCTGCCAGGTGATCGGCGTCTACTCGCGGGCGCTGGTGCGCCCCATCGCCGAAGCGCTGGTGCAGCTGGGAAGCAAGCGCGCCTTCGTCGTCTTCGGCGCCGGTGGCCTCGACGAGCTCTCGCCGGTCGGCCCCAACGACGTCTGCGAGGTTCGAGACGGCAAGGTGATCGAGCGCAGCATCGACCCACTCGATCTGGGCGTGCCGCGCTGCGGGCTGGAGGAGTTGCGCGGAGGTGAGCCGGCCGCTAACGCTGCCGCGATACGTGACGTCTTCAGAGGCTCGAACGGCGGCCGCCGCAACGCCATCCTTCTCAACGCGGCCGGCGCGATAGCCGCGGCGGGCCTGGCCGAGGACCTCGCCGAGGGACTCGAGATCGCGACTCACACGGTCGCCTCGCGCAAGGCCGACGAGCGGCTCGAGCAGCTCATCTCCTTCTCGAACAGCGCGGAAGAGACTGAATGATCATCGCGGTGAGCACACTCGATCGATGCGAAACCGGCACGAACTCGGCACATTCACTGTGCTTTTCGCCGCTACCGTGTCACGACCCCGCGGGTGGGTGGATAAAGGCGGGGGGCAGATGCCTAGTCACAGTCCGCTTCTCCTCCGGAGTCGCTGACCGACGCCCCAGTCAGAGGACCGAGCTCTGATGGGTCGTTTCCGCGACGCTCTCGCCCGGCCCGGCCTACAGGCGATCGCCGAGGTCAAGCGGCGCTCACCTTCGGCCGGCGAACTACGCCCGGACGCCGATCCTG
This sequence comes from Actinomycetota bacterium, assembly GCA_003170995.1. Taxonomy (GTDB): domain Bacteria; phylum Actinomycetota; class Thermoleophilia; order Gaiellales; family Gaiellaceae; genus Fen-549. The sequence goes on from PMXT01000100.1 coordinate 966, forward strand.
CCGCACTGGCAAAGGCTTTCGCCGAAGCGGGCGCGGTGGCGATCTCGGTGCTCGTGGACGAGCGCTTCGCCGGCTCCCTCGACGACCTGCGCGCCGCCAGGGCGGCGACCGACGCACCACTCCTTGGCAAGGGCTTCTTCTCTGACGAAGTCCAAATCCGCGAGCTCGCTGAGGCCGGCGCCGACGCCTTCCTGCTCATCCTCCGCGATCTCTCCGACGAGCAGGTGTTGAGGCTGCGCGCCTACGGCAGCGAGCTGGGCCTGGACGCACTCGTCGAGGCACACGACGCCGAGGAGCTGGAGCGCGGTCTCGCCCTTGGCGCCGATCCGATTGGCATCAACTGCCGCGATCTCACCAGCTTCGCGATCGACCGCCAGGCACAGCTCGAGCTGGTTGCTCGCGTTCCGCGCGACCGCATGATCGTGGCCGAAAGCGGGATCTGGTCACGAGCCCAGGCGGCAACCGCCGAGCTGGCTGGAGCCGAAGCCGTGCTCGTCGGATCGGCTTTGATGCGCGCACCCGACCCGGCGGCCAAGCTCCGAGAGCTGATCTCGCGCCCGCTCGTGAAGATCTGCGGACTGACTCGCCAGGAAGATGTGGACGCTGCCGCAGAAGCAGGAGCAGACATGGTCGGCTTCGTACTCGCGGCGGAGAGCCCCAGGCAGGCGCCGGGCGTGCTCGAAGTGCCCGAGACGATGCTTTCGGTCGCCGTCTTCGTCGGAGAGCGCCGCGAGGCGGACGCCGATCTGGTGCAGCTCTACGCCCGCGAGGACGGACACCGCGGTCGCGACGCCGTTCTCTACCAGGGCACGAAGCCGGTCGCCGAGGTGCTCGACCTGCCCTGGCAGAGCGAGGATGCCGGTCACCTGGAAAGAGCTGTCGCGGTCACGCGCGAGAACAGGGTGATGCTCGCCGGCGGGCTCGGCCCAGAAAACGTCGGCGCGGCGATCGAGCGAGTAAGGCCGTGGGCGGTGGATGCCGCCTCGGCGCTCGAGCTCGCCCCCGGCGTCAAGGATCACGAGCGAGTGCACGAGTTCGTGCGAGCAGTCGCGCGGGCTCGAGGCGAGACGTGATAGGTAGAAAGCGAGAGGAGAGGAGCTACCGGTTGCCATCGTCACCAGCGAAGAAAACACCTCCAGCCGAGAGTCGTGGCCTCTACAGCGGCTACGGCGGACGTTACGTTCCCGAGACGCTGATCCCGGCGCTCGACGAGCTGGAGGCCGGCTGGCGCGCGGCGCGCGCCGACGAGAGCTTCGCCCGCGAGCTGAACGAGCTTCTGGCCAACTACGGCGGCCGCCCGACGCCCTTGACGCTGACCGAGCGCTTCTGTCCGCAGAAGCGCATCTACCTCAAGCGCGAGGATCTGCTGCACACCGGCGCGCACAAGCTGAACAACGCCCTCGGCCAGATCGTGCTGGCACGCAGGCTGGGCAAGAAACGGATCGTCGCCGAGACGGGCGCCGGTCAGCATGGAGTAGCCACCGCCACGGTCTGCGCCCGCTTTGGGCTCGACTGCGTCGTCTACATGGGTGTCGAGGACATGCGCCGGCAAAGGCCCAACGTCGAGCGCATGCAGCTCCTGGGCGCCGAGGTTCGTCCGGTCGAGATCGGCACGCGAACGCTCAAGGAGGCAACCAGCGAGGCGATTCGTGACTGGATCACCAACGTCGAGACTACCCACTACCTGATCGGCTCCTGCGTCGGGCCTCACCCCTACCCCGAGATCGTGCGCGAGCTGCAGGCGGTGATCGGGCGCGAGTCGAGAGAGCAGATCCTGGAGCGCGAGGGGCACCTGCCCGAGGCCGTCGTCGCCTGCGTCGGCGGCGGCTCGAACTCGATCGGAATGTTCGCCGGCTTCCTCGAAGACGCCGAGGTGAAGCTATACGGCGTCGAGGCCGCGGGAGCGTCCAGCCTCAATTCGGGACGCATCGCCGTTCTGCACGGCGCCCGCTCGCTCGTGCTCGCCGACGAGGACGGGCAGATCGCCGACGCTCACTCGATCTCGGCCGGGCTCGACTACCCGGGCGTCGGCCCCGAGCACGCCGCCCTGCGCGACAGCGGCAGAGTCACCTACCTGACCTGCACGGATGACGAGGCGCTGGCAGCCTTCGAGCGCCTGACCAAGATGGAGGGCATCATCCCGGCACTCGAGTCGGCCCACGCCCTGGCCCGCGCGCTCGATATCGACGAATCGCTCCTACTCGTCTGCTTGTCGGGACGCGGCGACAAGGATCTCGACGAGGCGCTCGCGCACCTCAGGAGCCAGGCATGAGCAAGAAGCTGATCATCTTCCTGATGTCCGGGCGGCAGACGCCCGATCTCGCCGAGGCGGCAGTCGAAGGTGGCGCCGATCTGATCGAGCTCGGCTTCCCCTTTTCCGATCCACTGGCCGACGGCCCGGTCATCCGACGCGCGGCCGAGGTGGCGCTCGCAGAGGGCATGCGCACGAAGGCTTGCCTGGAATGCCTGGCGGAGATTCGCGGGCGCGTGCAAACGCCACTTGTCCCCTTCGTCTACTCGGCGTTGCTCGAGGCCTATGGTTACCAGCGCTTCGTCGCCGACGCCCATACTGCAGGAGCTGGCGCGATCCTCGTCCCCGACCTCCCGCTGGATGCCCACTCCGAGCTCGAGCGCATCCAGCTCGTTGCGCCAACCTCCACCGACGAGCGGATTCGCCTGGCCGCCGAGACGACCGATGGCTGGCTCTATCTCGTCACCGTCACGGGCACGACGGGAGCACGCAGGGAGCTCTCCTCGGCGCTCGCCGGTCTGGCGGCACGAGCCCGCCAGCTTGCGCCGCCGGGGCTTCCGCTCTACGCAGGCTTCGGCATCTCGACGCCAGAGCACGCCCGCGCTGCCGCCGAGATCGCCGATGGGGTCATCGTTGGCTCACGCGCGATCGAAGTGGCAGAGGGCGGTTCGGACGACCTCCGTCGCTACGTCTCGTCGCTTCGAGCGGCAATCGATGCCTCGGGTTCTTGACGACGAGAGTCCCTTGGTGTGATCGGAATTCGTATCGGGTAGGGATGGCGTGAGCTACGTTCGATCGATCCGAACCCCGACCAAGGAGGAACCGCCGATGCCCTTCGCGCTCCCGCCACTTCCCTACGACTACGCCGCCCTCGAGCCCCACATCGACGAGCAGACGCTGCGCCTACATCACGACAAGCACCATCAGACCTACGTCGACAAGGCGAATGCCGCGCTCGCCGGCACCGAGTGGGCCGACACGACGCCCGACGAGATCCTGCAAAGCCTTGGCAAGCTTCCCGACGACCGCCTTACGGCCGCACGCAACCACGTCGGCGGCCACGCGAACCACACCTTCTATTGGGAGAGCATGGGGCCGGACAAAGGCGGCGAGCCGAGCGGCGCGCTGGCAAGCGCGATCGAGCAGGCGTTCGGAGATTTCGCAACCTTCAAGCAAGCGTTCACAGACGCCTCGGCCAACCACTTCGGCTCGGGCTGGGGCTGGCTCGTCCACGACGGCTCGGCGCTCAAAGTCATCTCCACTCACGACCAGGAATCGCCGCTCTCATCGGGGCTGACGCCGCTACTCACCTGTGATGTCTGGGAGCACGCCTACTACCTCAAATACCAGAAC
>PMXT01000007.1 GCA_003170995.1 Actinomycetota bacterium
GGACGTGGACGCGGTGCAGCGAGCCATTGCGGCGTACGCTCGAGCTTGGGACATCATCAACGGCCTGACGAGCTGTGAGTTGTCCGACCTGCGGCGCCAGTCGCGGGAGCGGCGACGCTCACGGCAGAGGCGAGGGCGGTGAGCCTCGCGCGCCGGGACGCCCGGCGGCAGGGTATCCTCCCCTTCATGATGAAGCTGGCTGCCCGGGAGGACGTCACCGCGCGGGCGGGCCTGCCGCTGGTGATCGAGACGGCGCGGGCATTCGGCGTGGACCAAGAGGCGCGCAGGCTGTTTGCGGCGCCCCGCCGGGAATGCGACTTCCGTCCTGAGCAGAAGCTCGAAGCGTTGTTCACGCTGATCGCCGCGGGTGGAGATCGCGTCCAAGACATTCAGATTCTGAGTGAGGACAAGTGTTGGTTCCCGCGTAATCCCGCTCGGTGGTTATCCGCTTGATCCCCCGGTGTGAGGTGGCGCTTTTCCGCAGTGGCGTCCCTGGTGAATTGAGTGGAGCGGTGGCGGGATGCGGAAAGGCCCCCGGGGCGGATGCCGCCGAGGGCCTCGATGGTTGGTGTTGGCGCGGGCCGATCAGAATGGCATGTCGTCGCCGGGTGGCGCCTTGCTTCCGTGCGCGTCACGCTTCTCGAGAATTGATTGGTAGCGAGTAATCGCTCGGCGTAGTCGAGTGGCTTGGGCGAGCAGCTTGTGGACCTCGGCCGGGACCTGGTGGTCGAGGGGGCCGCGTTCATCCTCGAGCCAGAGTTCGGGGTGGACGGCGGCCAGGGTGTTGACGGTGACCTCGAGCGCTATCTCCAGAATGGCGAGTGGAGCGAGCTCGCAATGGCGGTCGAGCTGGTCTGGGTATGGGAGGCCGATCATGCGATCTCCGGGAGCGCGGCCTGCACGTGGTCGGCGCTGACTGTCCTGGACTTGCCGAGCGCGGCCGCGAGCAGCGCATGGTGCGCGAGGAGGTTCACGCGCCGCGGCAGGCCGTTGGTGGCCTGGAAGATGGCTTCGACGGCGGCGGGCTCGAAGACCGGCTGCTCGGTGCCGGCCAGCTTGAGCTGGTGCGCCAGGTAGGCCGGCGTCTCGTCGCGGGTGAGGCCGGTGACGTGGTAGCGCACGACGATACGCTGGTTCAACGGCTCGTGGACTGCCATCGCCAGCCGGCGGCGCAGCTCGACCTGGCCGACGAGCAGGAGGCAGAGCCGGTTCTGCGAGTCCATCTCGTAGTTGGTCAGCAAGCGCAGGTCCTCGAGTACGTCGGGGCGCAGGTGCTGGGCCTCGTCGACGATCAGCAGCGGGCGCAGGCGGGGCTCCTGGCACAGGCGCTGGACCTCCCCGCGGATGCGGTGGTGCAGCGCCGCGCGGCTGCGCTCGGTGGGCAGGCCCATCTCCCAGGCGATGGACTTGAAGAGGTCCATGACGTTGCCGGTGGTGAGCTGCACGTAGAAGACGCGGTGGCGGCCGGTGTGCAGGGAAGCGACCACCCTGCGCGCGCTGGTGGTCTTGCCGCTGCCGACCTCGCCGGTGACCAGCCCGATGCCGCGCATCTCGAGCAGATGGCCGAGGCGGACGGCGATCTCCTGGGAGCTGGCAGAGGCAAAGAGATCCTCGACGGCGAGCTCCTTGGTGAAGGGCAGCCGGGTGAGCCCGAAGTGCTTGCGATACATCAGCGCCCCTCCTTTCCACCCACGAGGTCGCGCAGTCGCAGCCCCGGGGCGGGCGCGTCGGCCGGCGTCGCCGCGGCGAGGCTTTGCGAGGGTCGGTCGCGCTTGACGAAGCAGTTGCCGTAGGCGTCGACGACCTTGGCGGTCCACTGCTTGCCGCCGAAGTGGACCTGGATCGCGCGGCCCTTGAGCGTCGGGTCGAAGCGCAGGGTGACGGTCTCGCCGACGAGCGAGGCGTCGACCTCGTAGGCGACGCCGTTGAGGCTGACGACGCGATCCGAGTGCACTTTGCGATGCGCCTCGGCGAGGAAGAGGTCGTCAAGCTCGGCATCGAGGTAGCGCACCTCGTCGGCGACCTTGGCCCAGCGATCGAGCGGGCAGTCGCCCTCGATGCCCTTGTGTGGCGCACGGTGGTACTCATTCTCGACGTAGGCCCAGAGGCGGCGGTTGAGGGCCTCGACGCTCGCGAGATCGGCGCTCGACAGCGTGGGCATCAGCTGCATGCGCACGGTGCGAAAATAGCGCTCCATTTTTCCCTTCGATTGGGGCTGGTAAGGCCGGGCATGGATGAGCGCGATGCCCAGCTTGGCGCAGACCAGCGACAGGTGCTGCGAGCGGTAGACGGCGCCGTTGTCGACGAAGAGCCTCAAGGGCACTCCGCGGCGCAGCACCGCCTGCTTGAGCACCGGCAGGAAGGCGGCGGTGCTCTCCGCGTGCGCGAAGGCGGCGTAAGGCACCACCCGCGTCGCGTCGTCGAGGAAGGCGATGAGGTAGGTCTTGCGCCTCTGCTTGCCCAAGAGCACCGCCGGCCCGTGCATCACGTCGCTCATCCACAGCTCGCCCGCCTTCTGAAAGGCGAAGCGGCGGCGATCCTTGTCGCCGCTCGGCGCCTCGCGCTCCATCAGGCCGTGCCGCGAGAGCAGACGGTTCACGGTGGTCGGCTTGAGCCTGATGCCCTCGGGGAGCTTGCCGCTCTCCTGCGCCCAGGCGATCACTTGACGCACCGAGGCGTCGCGGTGCTCCTCCTTGAGCGTGAGCACGAGGTCGGCGATCTCGCGCGGGATGGCGCGGGACTCGCCGAGATCGGCGCGCGGTTGGGGCTTGAGGCCATCGAAACCGGCCTTGCGGTAGCTCTTGAGCCAGTCGCGGATGGTTTCGGCGGCCACGCGGGTCCGCGTGGTGAAGGGGATCTGGTAGTCGCGCTCCGCCTTCTCTTTGAGCTGCTCAAAGATCGCCCTCTCGCCGGGCGCGAGGTGCACAAGATCCCCGAGCACCCCGAAGCGGAAGAGGGCGATCTGCTCGATGCGCTTCTGCTGTTCGTCGTTCACGTGCGGCTCCTTGCGTCCAAAGGCCCGTCCATTCGGGCGCGCAAGGGCTACACGGGTCGCTCGGGCGGGTCGGCGCCCGCTTCCTGTTGGAGGCGCCGCAGCGCCTTTCTCCGCGGGGTTGGCCGGGGGCCGAATCCGAGAGGCGGCGGCAAGTCGCGCAGGTGCTCCGCGACCAGATCGCGCAGAGCGACCAAGACCTGATCGACGCCCAGCGCAGCGCGGAAGCCCTCGAGCGTCGGGGCGCAGCCGGCGAAGCGATCCGGAAGCAGACCGATGATCGTCACCAGCGCGGCGTACACGTCACGGCATCGGCGCCGCACGAATCGCACCGCGCCCTGGACGCGATCGCGATCCTGCTCGCTCGGGCGAAGCTGCGCCGCAAGTGCGGCTATCGAGCCCTCGCGGCTCTCGACTTGCTCGACCGCTTCCTCGACGTCCGGAAGCGACGAGGAGAGCCGCGAGGCCAGGCAGTCCGGGAGCAGGCTGAAGGTCACCCGGTCAGTCGGGCAGCGAAATCGCGCGACCCGGCAGGGCGGATTCACCCGCTCGTATGGCGTGTGCCGGCTGAAGCCACAGCCGCCTTCGGGATGCCGAGGGCACGACGCCAAACTTGCCTGCTCCCAGAATCGCTGCGATCTGTACTCCTCGGCGGACAGTTGGCAGGCAAGCCGGAACTGCACGCCACCGAGGCCCGGATGGTCGCCACCGTCCGGGCCTCACCTCTCTTCCCGGCGAACTCGAGGCTCACCTGCCGCTCATCGTCAGCCGAGCCAGCGGCCACAGCTACTTCTTGGCGGCAGCCATCCACGAGCCCTGCGCGGTAGCGCGCCGGGGGCGGGCGCCACAGAAGCACTCGTACTTGGCACCCGCCCCCGGCGCACGCCCGCGGCCAGCACCCGCTCACCGAGCTACGCCACCAAAGCCCTCATGCGGCCTCGACCATCAATCCGGGAAGCCACCGCTGGTGGATCGTGAAGAAGAGAGGGAAACAACAACCGGTCTTTCGCCTCCGGGCCCTCCCGGACCCCGCCTCACAGCGAAGCCCTGCCCTTCGGCTATCGCACTCGATGTGGGATCAGTGCATGAGGACTCTCACCTCCTGCCCGACAGGCTGTCAGGCGTACGCGAAGGCCCGCCTGCGCGGGCTTCAGAGGTCCCTGGATGCTCGCGTCGGCATCCCAAGACCGGGAAACACGGGATGTCGAAGAGACTTTCGATGAGTCTCCTGAGCCCGCGCAGGCGGGCCTTCGTTGAGTCAGCAACTGTCTTCCGGTTTGATTTCGAGGAGCCAGGTGTTGTTTCCCTCTCTTCTTCAC
>PMXT01000130.1 GCA_003170995.1 Actinomycetota bacterium
CTTCAGAGGGCTCGTGCGGCGCGAGGGGCGCCCACTTCTGCGCGACAGCGAGACCCGCCTCTATGTCGTGATCGCTCTTCTCGGAGCCGGGGGCATAGCGGCCGCGCTCGTAGCCGGGAACGTGGCCAGCGGCTGGAGCTCGATCCGCGAAGGGCTCTTCCAGGCGGTGTCCTTCTTGACGACAACCGGCTTCACGACCGGCAACATCTCGACCTGGCCGCTTGCCGCAACCGCGATCTTGGTCGGGCTGGCGCTGATCGGAGGTTGCGCGTTTTCGCTCTCCGGCTCGCAGAAGATTCTGCGCGTGCTGATCATCGGCAAGCTGCTGCGCAGGGAGGTGGCTCAGACTGTCCACCCCGAGGCGGTTCTTCACATCCGCATCAATCGCCGCCTCGTCGACGAGCGAGCGGTGCGAGGCACCATCTCCTTCGTTCTCATCTTCTTCGGGCTGCTCGCGCTGGGCGTGCTCGCGCTCGAGCTCGACGCGGCGCGGATGAACTTTCATTTGGATGTCTTCCCGGCACTCGCCGATACCACCGCGGCGCTATCGAACGGAGGTCCGGGCCTGGGCTTCGCCGGTCCGGCGGGCTCCTTCGCCCCCTTCAGCGACGTCTCGAAGCTCACGCTCTCGGCGCTGATGCTGCTAGGCCGGCTGGAGATCATTCCGATCGCCGTGCTCTTCAGCCGGAGTTACTGGCGGCCCTGAGCTCGTCTCCTGGGCCCTCGCCCAGCGGACGGGCTAGTGGGGTGGGGCCAGTGTGCGGGAATGTCCTCCGGGCCGGCAGCTTGCCGCTCCCAGAGCGTCAGGGGATCCGGACGTCCTTGTGTTCACTCGCGATCCGCTTCTCGTCCTCGCTCAGCTCGGATTCCTTGACCGGGGTTACGATCGACCAGTGCTTACCGACCGGGCAGCGCTGAACCCTCCACTAGCCCAAGCGAACCGACTTCAGGGACGCTCCCGGAAGCCAGATCGTCATGAAGAGATGGCCTTTCCGGCAACGAACGATGAGATTGCCACCCATCCGGTAGCCGCGTAGCCTAATCGCAACCGGCTCCAGCAGGGTAGCCGCGACGATGATCAGCGAGCGGCGGCGGCGAGAGATCGGGCTGATCTTCACGCTACTACGGTACGCCTGCGCCGAGGTGCGCGCGCAGTGTTTCGTCAGCGGCCGCGACAGCGCTCGGCTTTGCGCGCAGCACGTGCGAGCGACAGACGTTGCACCGCCACGCCGGTTGTTTCGCTGATCCCGTCCAGCGGCTTGACTCATCCCAACGGAAAGCCGCACCCCCGGCGGGGCTAGCCGAGCAGCGTCGCATGGGCGAGAACTCGGGAATGTCCCCCGACGCGCAGGTGCTCGCGGCTCACCGTCTCGAGGTTGCTACTTGATGTGCAGGTTGATCCCGAGCAGGAGTAGCCACCACAAGAGGACGGCAAGTACCGCCGATACGATCCTCTTGATCGTGCCCAGGTTGCTGAAGTAGTGGTGCTGCTGAGCAACGATCAAACCCACAACGACATAAACGATGACAAGGATGCTCGGCATGTGGAACTGTCGTCGCATTGGCCAAGTATAACCTCGTGACCCGAACGCCTCGTGGGTGGGCTGGGCGAGTGTGCTCTCACCCGATACGACTTGAAAGCGGTTCGGGGTCTGCAAGCGGTATCTGACCCCGGGCTCGCGACTCCCCGCTACTAGGCTTCCGCAGGTGTACTCCAGCTTCACTCCGTCGCATCGCGGCGGCTCCGGGTCGCCGCTGGTGTGCTTGCACGGCATTACCGACACGTGGCGAACGTGGGAGCTGGTGCTGCCGCTGCTCGAGCGTTATCACGATGTGCTGGCGCCGACGCTGCTCGGCCACGCGGGCGCGCCGCCGCTCGCGGGCGAGATCACAGGCGAGGTGCTCGCCGACGGGGTCGAGCGGGCGATGGACGAGGCCGGCTTCGAGGCGGCGCACATCGTCGGCAACTCGCTCGGCGGCTCCGTGGCGCTGCAGCTCGCCGCGCGCGGCCGGGCGAGGTCGGTGGTGGCACTCGCCCCGGCCGGCGGCGAGGCGGGAGAGAGCTTTGTTCTCGAGAGAAGTCCCGAGCGCGAGGAGTCGATCAAGGAGGCGCTCCGCCAGCAAACGACGGCGCGGGAGCAGCTGAAGGCGGCCGCGCCGTACGCCGAGGCGATTCTGGCCAGCGCGGAGGATCGGCGCCGCGAGACACGACTCTTCAGCACGAACTTCGAGCACATTCCGGCCGAGCTGCTCGCCCACCACATGCGTGGCGCCGCGGCCTGCAAGGCATGGGTGCCCCTGATCGAGCACGGGCTGCGCGAGGGCTGGGCGCTCGACGCGGAGAGGATCACCTGCCCGGTACGAATCGTGTGGGGAACCGACGACAAGATCCTGCCCTGGCCGGCCGCCGCCGCCCGCTTCCGCGACGAGTGGCTGCCGCACGCCGACTGGGTGGTGCTCGACGGCGTCGGGCACTGTCCCCAGCTCGATGTGCCGCTCGAGACGGCGGCGTTGATCGTCGGGTTCACCGCGGGGTGAGGACGCGGCGCTGGACGAGCGTCAGCGAGGGATGGAGTGCGCCGGATCTATAGAGTCTCATCAGGATCGATGCACTCGCCTGCGCCAGCGTCAAACGTCGTTGTTCAATCATGAGGAGGCTTCGGCCACCGCGGCACGACGCACCGGTCGGACCCCGTTACCGCTGGATCGTGTTGTCGAACACGACGCTCGGCATGCTGATGGCGACGCTCAACATGTCGAGCGTGATGATCGCCATGCCGGCGATCTTCCGCGGCATCCACCTCGACCCGCTCGGCCCGGGCAACTTCAACTACCTGCTCTGGATGCTGATGGGCTACATGGTCGTCACGGCCGTGCTGGTCGTGAACCT
>PMXT01000187.1 GCA_003170995.1 Actinomycetota bacterium
CGGGTTTGCGGGGTGTCGCGATCAAGTCGAAAACTGCGGCTTACGCCGAGCAAGGTGCCCTTCAGCCCGGCGGTCGAGATGCTTGTCGCTGGCGCGGGCTAGGGCTTCTTGCGGTCCTGCGTGCCGAGTGCGCATTTGACTTGCTCCAGCGCTTCGGCGTTGAGAAAGGTCGCGACCGTCTGGCCGGGCTTGAGTGGAGTGATAGTGCAACGCGGACACTCCCGCGCCTTCGCGAGAAGCTTGTCGCGTTCGGGCGTTTGCGATCGGGAAGGGTTCGGATCTCCGTCGTTCATAGCTCTCGCCTCCATCGAAGCCAGCGGTAGCACCGTGCCTGAGGTCGGTTGCTGCGGGGTCATCGCGCTGGCTCGCTCGCCCGCTCTGGATGGACGCTCAAACCGTAGCATCGCGCGGAGTCGAAGTGCGAGCGTAGGTTGGACGAGATGATCGGCGTTCGACTACCCGACCGGGGCCATGTCAGCTCCACAACTCCTGCAGCGCCTTCGGTGTCCGATGTTCTCGTGCCCGCAGGCCGGACACTGTTCTCTCGCGACCGCAGTTCCCCTAGAACCACCCAGCCCTTCGAGGAAGAAACTCGCGATATAGAGACCAGCCACGACTCCCCCAAGAACCAAAGACGTCGTCCCAGATGCTTTGACGATTACGTGCGCGATCGCGGCGACTACATATCCCGCTCCTAGCCCGATCCAGAGATGTCTTCGCCGGGTCCGCCACGGGGTCTCGTTGCGGCGTTTCTCGCTCTCCTCCTGTTCTTCCTGAAGACGCCGATGCTCGCGATCGACGATCGCGCCCGAGACCGGCGTACCGCAGTTCGTGCAGAGGAAGGTCAGCGAGCGATTTGAGGTCGCCATGAAAAACCACGCGATCAACCAGAGCCCCGCCGTCATCACCGTGAGTATCAGGTGGAGTAGAGCGTTCGGCGACCGGCGACGGGCTAGCACCTGCCGCCGACATACCGGGCAGTACGCTGGCATCTCTGGCATGTGCGCAGCGTACTCCATATGTGAGGTATTGGCTGTAGCCTTGTTGTCTACAAGGCCCGACTATCTATGGCGTGGATCCCCGGGCTCAGTTCGCGAAGAACCTCCGCGCTGAACGACTGGAGCGCGGGCTCTCTCAGGAAGCCCTTGGTCTCGCGTGCAAGGTGCATCGGACTGAGGTTTCATTACTAGAGCGCGGCGAGCGCGACCCGCGTCTCACAACGATCGTTCGACTCTCCCGAGCGCTTGGCGTGCCACCGACGGTGCTGATAAACGGCGTCAAGTAGAGCGCCGTCGCTAGCCGCAAGCGGTCGCGCGTCCAGGAACCTCGCGAAGCCACTCGCACGATTCCTCAAGGTGGCGGTCTAGGGCAGTGATCCCTCGCTCGGCGGCGAACAGGCGAGCACGAAGCTCAGGCCGAGCGCGGTCCCTTCGAGACGCGCGACTCTGTGCTGGTAGACCGGTGGGGACGCAGTGATCCGCACGTTCTGCCAACTTGCTTCGAGCAGCCCGAGCCGATCGAGGTTAAAGCAGCGCGTGTAGAAGAGAGGATCACTCTCGTGTTCGAGTTGCAGCTCGCTTACGTGATAGCTGTACAGAGAAGGCACACGCTGAGGATCAGGCTCGCGATACAGCTCATCGAGTATGGCCGCCTCCTCGGGTGATAGCTCGGAGAGAATCCTCGGGAAGCTCGGCAGGACCGTGACCCCTCGCTCGGTTCCTGCAGCGGCGTTGGCGAGTAGCGCGGCCCACCGATCGAGCATTACCTCGTCTTCCTCGTCCTCAAGAGATGCGTAGTCGAGAAGCGGGAACAGGATCTTCGCGGGCACGCGGCTGGGATCAATGCCTCGGTCATCGAGAAATGCCTGTGCCTTCGCAAGCATCTTCACCTCAGCCTTCCAACGCCGGAGGCGGACGCGATCGCGCAACATCTCGCCCCCCTCGACAACGGGGCCGAGGAGCTTATCGAGGAACTGGCTCGTGGCTCCGGCGGCGACACCCTCGGCCGTCGCCTTCACCAGCTCTTTGCTCTCCTCGTCCACGATTCGACTCTTATCGAGGCGTGATCTCTAGAGAGGAGAGCAGGTTAAGAAGCACCGTCCCGGCCTCGTCGTCGGGGCACGAGAAGCACTCCACGTCCTTGCCGACACTCACGCGAAATTGCTCGTCGCCATTGAAGCCGTCGCGAACGTAGGCCATGACCTTCTCTAGCCAAACGCGATCTGCCCCTAAGAGCGGCATCGAGAGAAACAGCCCACCGCCAAAATCCTCTTCATCCGTCTGTGCGGGCTGCAGCTCAATCTTCACATAGAGCTTCCGACCGGCCGCCATCTCGGCTGCTGGCATCTGGCTGATATGTCGGCGTATCGCCGCTTCGAGCGCTCTTTGATCTGGTGCCATCCCTACACGATAGAGCGGCGGGTCGTGGCAAGCGCCCTGAGCAGCGTTCAGGATGCTTCTCGCAGCCTCTCGTACACCTTCCGCACGTAGTAATCCGACAGCAGATCGCGAAAGTCCTGGTCATCGAGCACGCGCTTGAAGATGTCGTCGTTGGCGTCCATGCGGCCGACGATCGTGCCTATGAGTGCCTCGTCCCTTGCGTCCCCACTCGCGCATGCGAGCCATGTCTCAAAGTGATAAGAACACCGTGCGCCGGAGGCATGCGCGGCCGGTGCTCGGGCTCAACGTTTGGCCCGCGCGAGACCAGGCGTAGACCGACAGGACTGCCCGAGAGGAGAAGTGCCCGTGTTCGAGCAAGCCTTCAAGAACATCGACGACGTGCTCCGGAAAGAGGCGGGGTGCACGACCGAACTCGACTACACCGAGCAGACTTCGTGGCTCCTGTTCCTGAAGTACCTCGATGGGCTGGAGCAGGACCTCGCCGATGAGGCCGCGCTTAAGGGGAAGACCTACAGCTACATCCTCGACGAGCCCTACCGCTGGGAAAGCTGGGCCGCGCCTAAGGGCGCGGACGGCAAGATCGACTACAACGAGGCCCTGATCGGTGACGACCTATACGACTTCGTCAACCGGCAGCTCTTCCCGTACCTGCACGGCTTCAAGCAAAGAGCCACCGGCCCGAACACGATCGAGTACAAGATCGGGGAGATCTTCGGTGAGATCAAGAACAAGATTTCGAGCGGCTACAACATGCGCGAGATCATCGACCACATCGATGAGCTGCGCTTCCGCTCTCAGGCCGAGAAGCATGAGCTGTCGCACCTCTACGAAGCCAAGATCCGGAACATGGGGAACGCCGGGCGCAACGGCGGCGAGTACTACACTCCGCGCCCGCTCATCCGCGCCATCGTCCAAGTAGTCCAGCCCAAGATTGGCGAGCGCATCTACGACGGCGCAGTTGGCTCAGCGGGCTTCTTATGCGAGTCCTACGACTACCTCAAGGCGGCCAATCCCAAGCGCACCACTACGCAAGACCGTCTCCTCCAGGAGAGCACCTTCTACGGCAAGGAGAAGAAATCCCTCGCCTATGTCATCGCGATCATGAACATGATCCTGCACGGCATTGAGGCGCCGAACATCTTCCACACCAACACGCTCACCGAGAACCTCGCCGACATCCAGGAGAAGGACCGCTACGACGTGGTGATGGCCAATCCGCCCTTCGGCGGGAAGGAGCGCAAGGAGGTCCAGCAGAACTTCCCGATTCGCAGCGGCGAGACTGCCTTCCTGTTCCTCCAGCACTTCATCAAGATGCTCAAGGCCGGTGGGCGCGGCGGCGTGGTCATCAAGAACACCTTTCTCTCTAACACCGACAACGCTGCGGTGAGCCTTCGCAAGCTGCTGCTCGAAAGCTGCAACCTGCACACCGTGCTCGACTGCCCCGGCGGAACGTTCCAGGGGGCGGGTGTGAAGACCGTGGTTCTCTTCTTCGATAAGGGCGCGCCCACGCGGAAGATCTGGTTCTACCAACTCGACCCCGGCCGTAACCTCGGCAAGACCAACCCTCTCAACGACGCCGACCTCGCCGAGTTCGTGAAGCTGCAGACGACCTTCGCGAACTCACCCAAGAGCTGGAGCGTGGACGCCGCCGACATCAACCAGAAGACGTTCGACCTCTCCGTGAAGAACTCCGACGGTGGCGAGGAAGTCGCCCACCGGAGTCCGCAGGAGATCATGGACGAAATCGTCGCGCTGGATGCTGAGAGCGCGGGGTTGTTGGAAAAGATCAAGGCGTTGCTGTGAAGGCGGGGTGGAAAACGGTTCCCCTCGAAGCACTCGCTGCTCAACAAAAGGGGGCAGTGAAGATAGGTCCTTTTGGTAGCCAACTTAAGAAATCAGACTTGGTCTCCTCTGGAATTCACGTTGTCGGCATTGAGAACGTACTGAGCGGAACTTTCGATGGTCTTGGAGAACGCTTCATCTCCTCTGAGAAGTTCAAAACCCTGCGGACAGTCGAGGTTTTACCAGGCGACTTGTTGATAACGATGATGGGAACCATCGGGAAAGTGGCAGTGGTACCACGCGGCATTGGGACAACCATTATGGATTCCCATTTGCTGAGAGTGCGACCCGACCAGAAGCTGTGTATCACCGAATACTTGGGTTGGGCAATTCAAGGCAGTCCCGCGGTTCAAGAGGTGATTGAAGCGAAGGCACACGGTGCAATCATGCGAGGGCTGAACTCCGCAATCGTCCGATCGTTGCCGATCTTGCTCCCCCCGCTCCTGGATCAGCGACGGATCGTCGGCATCCTCGACGAAGCGTTTGAGGGCATCGCCACCGCCAAGGCCAACGCCGAGAAGAACCTCCAAAACGCCCGCGCCCTCTTCGGGAGCGCACTTAATGCTGCGATTCAAGGCAAGCTCGTTCCGCACGAAAACGGCGACGCTTCAGTCGAAGACCTTCTGAGCCAAATCCAAGAGTCTCGAAATACTGCCATCGAGCAGGGCAGGGCGAAGCGCCGAAAGACAACCCCGATCGATACCGATAGCGGCGATCGCCCTGATCTGCCAAGAAGCTGGAAATGGACTCAGCTTGAGAGCCTCTCCGTAGGCATCAGCGACGGCGTCCACAAGACGCCAACGTACGTTAGCGACGGGATTCCATTCGTCACCGTTAAGAACCTGACGGCGGGTCCAGGAATCCGCTTCGACGACCTGAACTACATCACGAAAGCAGACCACGAGGAGTTTATAAAGCGGACTTACCCAGAAAAGGGCGATGTGTTAATTACCAAGGACGGAACTATCGGTGTCGTCAGGTTGATTGAGACCGATATCGAGTTTTCAATCTTCGTTTCCGTGGCGCTGATTAAGCCGGTGATGCGCGAACTTGGGCCGTATCTTGCGTACGCGTTGCGCGCACCGTGCGTGCAAAGCCAAATCGTTCCACAGGGAGCTGCGCTGAAGCATCTCTATTTGGTTGATCTACGAATGCTTGCCATTCCATTGCCGCCGCTATCCGAGCAGAAGCGGATCGTCGGCAGGCTCGATACCTTGGCCGTAGAAGCCCAACGCCTTGAGTCTCTTTACGAGCGCAAGCTCGCCGCGCTGGAGGCGCTGAAGAAGTCGCTTCTGCACCAAGCCTTCACCGATCAGCTAGGAACGCAAGCCGCATGAACGAAGCCGAGACTAGAGCCGAGCACATCGATCCCGCACTGAAGGCGGCAGGCTGGGGAGTCGTCGAGGGCAGCAAGATCCTGCGCGAGCATCGCATCACGCCGGGTCGCATCGAAGGCCACGGGCGTCGCGCCCCAGGGGACATCGCCGACTACGTGCTGGTCCATCGCAACACCAAGCTGGCCGTCATCGAGGCCAAGCCGTGGGATGACCCGCTGACCGAAGGCGTGGGACAAGCGAAGAGCTACGCCGGGAAACTCGCGATTCGGTTCACCTACTCCACTAACGGTCAGGGCTTCTACGGCATTGACATGCAGACCGGCGAGGAAGGCGAACTGCCCCGCTTCCCCACACCGGACGAACTCTGGGCGCTGACCTTCGCCGAGCCGAACGCCTGGCACGACCGCTTCGCCGCCGTGCCGT
>PMXT01000076.1 GCA_003170995.1 Actinomycetota bacterium
GCTCGCGCCTTCGCCGAGCTCGAGGCCGGCGCCGAGCTTTACTGCTTGCACAAGAACCGCTGGTGGCAGACCAAGCACGGGCCGCTGCTCGACGCGGGCGCTTTCGTGGCCGGGCTCGAGTACGCCGCCGGGACACACGCCACCACGCTCGGCAAGCCGAGCTCCGCCTTCTTCGCCGCTGCTCTCGAAGCCGTCGACTCCGACCCGGGTCAGGCCTGGATGGTCGGCGACGACATCGAGTCGGATATCCGCGGCGCTCAGCTGCACGGGATACGCACCGTGCTCGTGCGCACGGGCAAGTTCCGTCCCGATGTCTACGAGCGCTCGGGCGAGCGTCCGACCGTACTTCTTTCCTCGATCGCGGATCTTCCCGAATGGCTGGCAGCGCAGCGTTGAGGGTCGGTCTCGACCTGATCGAGATCGAGCGAGTTCGCTCGGCGCTCGAGCGCCCGCGCTTTCGCGAGCGCTGCTTCACCGAGGCCGAGCGCGGCTATTGCGACTCGCGTGCCAACCCGGCGCAGAGCTACGCGGCGCGATTCGCGGGCAAGGAGGCGGTTGGCAAGGCACTCGGTTGCGGCCTGCGCTTCACCTGGAAGGAGATCGAGATCGTCGGGCGCCCGCGTCCTAGCGTCTCGCTCTCGGGGAAAACGAAAGCCTGGGCCGAGAAGATGAAAGTCGAGCAGGTCGATCTCTCGATGACGCACTCCAGGGGTATGGCCGCGGCGGTTGCGATCCTGTCAATCGAGGAAGAGTAATAGTCGTGAACGACCTATCTGCCCTCGAGCCGCTCTTCACCTCGGCCGAGATGTGTGCGATCGAGGAGGCCTTCCCCGGCTATCCGGACTCGATGCGCGAGCTGATGGTACGGGCCGGGACGGCCGCGGCCGAGGCGGCGATGCGCCGCTTCCCAGACGCGAAGGCTTACACCGTTGTCTGTGGCGGCGGCTCCAATGGCGGTGATGGGCTGGTGGCGGCCGACGTCTTGCGCTCGCGGGGACGTGAGGTGCTAGTCGTCGAGGCTAAGAGCGCAGAGCGGGAGCTTGGAGATCCGGATGTGATCGTGGACGCGCTTTTCGGCACCGGCTTCTCCGGCGCGCCGCGTGCTGATGCAGCCGTCCTGATCGAGCAGATGAACGCGGCCGGCGTGCCGATCGTCTCGGTCGATATCGCCTCGGGTGTGGACGCCTCAACGGGAGAGGTGGCTGGACCGGCGGTGGAAGCAGCACTGACCGTGACCTTCTACGCGCGCAAGGTTGGGCATGTCGTGGCACCCGGTCGCTTCCACTGCGGCGAGCTGGAGATCGTCGATATCGGTCTCGCGGGCGGCGAGACCGCTTGTCGGCTGGCCGGACTCGGGTTGCTCTCGGCGCTTCCCAAGCGGAAAGAATCCGACACCAAGTTCAGCGTCGGCTCGGTGCTGGTGGTCGGCGGCTCGCCCGGTCTCTCCGGCGCCGTCTGCCTCGCTGGCGAGGCGGCCTTTCGCGCCGACGCCGGCTACGTCACCGTCGTGGTTCCCCGCTCGGTGCTTCCTTCGGTCGAGCTCAACCTGGTCGAGGCCGTCAAGCGCCCGGCGCCCGAGGACGAGAACGGACACCTGACGGCTGAGGCGCTGCCGCTCATCGCCGAGCTCGAGTCGCGTGCCCAGGCACTCGCACTCGGCCCGGGGATCGGGCGCTTACAGGGGACGCGGACGCTCGTGCGCGAGTTGCTCGAGCAAACGACGCTGCCGGCGGTGGTGGATGCTGACGCCCTCTTCGGGCTCGAGCCCGGGAAGTGGCACTCACCGGTGGTGCTGACGCCGCACGCCGGCGAGCTGGCTCGACTGCTGGGCAAGGAATCGGCCTGGGTGAACGAGCATCGCCTGGCCGCGGTGCGCGAATGCGCCGAGCGCTTCGCGGCGGTGACGCTACTGAAGGGCGCCGACACGATCGTCGCCAGCCCGTCGGGCGAGGTGCTCGTTTGTGAGCAGGGGACACCGGCCCTGGCCACCGCCGGCTCGGGCGACGTCCTCACCGGCGTGATCGCCTCCTTCCTGGCCAAGGGCCTCGAGCCCCAGCTCGCCGCCGCCACAGGCGCGGTCGCGCACGGCCGGGCCGCGCAGCTGATCGAGCCACAGGTCGGCGTCGTCGCCGGTGACGTGGCGCGGATGCTGCCACGAGCGCTGGCGTAACCGCGCGCCGGCGCGCCCATCCTTCTACGATGAAGCGATGCATCGCTCTCAGCTCACGATCGACCTCGGCGCGCTGCGCCGAAACGTCAAACGTCTGATCGCTGCTCTCGGCAGATCCGACCTCTGGGCGGTCGTGAAGGCGGACGGGTACGGGCATGGAGCTGTGGACGCGGCCGGCGCGGCGCTAGGCGCGGGCGCTCGTGTTCTTTGCGTGGTCACCCTCGCCGAGGGGCTGGAGCTGCGTGCCGAGTACCCGACGGCTCGTATTCTCGTGATGAGTCCGCTTGTCCCCACCGAGATCGCGCGGGCCCGCGAGGCGGGACTGGAGATCACCGTTGTGGACGCGGACATCCCGGAGGGCGTACGGGCTCACCTCAAGCTCGATACGGGTATGGGGCGCTTTGGTCTGACGGAGCTCCTCTCAGCGCCGGGTCGGAACGTTGTCGGACTGATGAGCCACCTCGCCAGCGCCGACTGCGATCTCGATTTCGCCCGCGCCCAGGTCGAGCGCTTTCGCCAGATCACCGAGCCCTATGCCGAGCTGACGCGCCACATCGCCAACAGCGCAGCCGTGCTGCGCATTCCGGAGGCGAGCTTCGATGCCGCTCGCTGCGGCGTCGCGCTCTACGGCCTCTCGCCCTTCGGCGGGGATCCAGTCGATGATGACCTGGAACCTGTGCTGCGCTGGGAGAGCCGCCTGGCCCAGGTGAAGCAGCTTCAGCCCGGCGAGAGCACGGGCTACGGGCGCCGCTTCACGGCGACCGGGCCAACCTGGATCGGGCTCGTGCCCATTGGCTACGCGGACGGCTTCCGTCGCGACATGACCGGCACCGAGGTGCTGGTCGAGGGCGAGCGCCGGCCGGTAGTCGGAACGATCTCGATGGACTCCTTCGCCATTCTTCTCGACCGCGAGCTGCTGGTTGACACGCCGGTTGTCATCGTCGGCGACGGCCTGCTTGTCGAGGAGCATGCTCGCGTAGCCGACACGATCAACTACGAGATCAGCTGTGGCATCTGCTCCGATCGCCGCCGTGCGCGCCGTGTCATCGTCGACGCCTAAGAGCCCGCTTCAAACGAAGTACTCCATCGCCTGGCCGCGCTCGGCGGCGCGATGCTTTGTCCTCGATCGCGCCCGTAGCTTCCGGCTACNNCGATCACACCCAGTCGACGGGTCGTCAATTGAAACGGACTCTTGATCTCGTACGCGAGCTGCTGACCGGCGAGCAGGCCTATCTCGTCGGGGGCGCCGTGCGCGACCAGCTGCTCGGACGCGAACTGGTCGATCTCGACATTGTCTGTTCCGATCCGAAAAAGGCGGCGCGCGCATTCGCGGTCCGAAGTGGTGGAGCACCGTTCGCCCTCTCCGAACGTCACGGCGCCTGGCGGGTCACCTTCCCGGGCGGCGAGTGTGTCGACTTCACACCCCTACGCGGAACTCTCGTCGAGGATCTGGCGCTGCGCGATTTCACCGTCAACGCGATCGCCCAGCCGCTCGCGGGAGGCGAGGTCGTCGATCTGTACGATGGGCGCCGCGATCTTGCCGAGCGCCGGCTAAGAGTCGTCTCCGAGCGGGTCTTCGATGACGATCCATTGCGTCTTCTGCGCGCCGTGAGATTCGAGGAGGAGCTAGGGCTTCGACTCGACGCGCCGAGCGAGAAGCTCGTCCGTTCGCGCGCCGAGCTCGTGAGCGCGCCGGCGGGCGAGCGCGTTTTGGCCGAGTTGGAAAAACTTGGCTGGCCCGGCTACGAACGGCTCGAGAAGCTGGGTTTGCTCGCTCCGCTTGGCGGCTCGCTCGAGAATGTGGGCCGTATCGAACGCTCGCTCGTCGATTCGCCGTGGTTGCGTCTGGTGACGGTGCTCGGCGAGCGCTTGCGCCGGTTGCCGATCTCAGGTGAGCTCGATCGCTACCTCAGAGCGCTCCTACACGCCCAGACTCCGCCCGACGACTCGTCGCGTCAAATCCACCGTTTCCGGCGTCAGGTCGAGCCCTGGGCGCTCGACGCTCTCGCCTATCTCGGCGCTGCCGAGTATGCGAGCGCGGTGCGCCTGGCGCGTGAGACGGAGCCTGACGATCCGCTTCTGCGCGGCGACGAGCTCGGCATCCCGCCGGGCCCGCTCGTCGGTGAGCTGCTCAGTCTCATCGCCGAGGAGCGCGCCGCGGGGACGATCTCGACGCCGGAGGAGGCACTAGAGCTCGTGCGCCGGCGGCTAGAGAAGTGTTGATCGCCTAGGCTGAGCCCGTTAGCCTCGGCTTTGAGAGCTAGTTCCGTACTCGAGACATCACCCGCGTCTGATACGGAAGCCCCAACCTCCTCCCCGAGGCGATCCTATCGGCGAGAATCAGATCCGTGTGTGCCGGATTTGCAACGAAAGGATCGCGATGACCCCGAGCGAGCGGCCAGGGAAGGCCGACGATCGCGAGCAGCGAAACGAGGTAGTTCGCGCCCGTTTCGCTTCGGTCGCGGCGCATTTTGCCGAGCGAGCGCGCGAGCAGGCGCCTCGGATCAGCGAGCGCGCCGGCCGGTTGCTGGCACCGCTTCGTGGCGACGAGCGCGCTCTCGATGCGGGCACCGGAGCTGGCGCGCTGGCGCTCGGGCTGGCGCCGCTGGTCGGCGAGGTCATAGGGTGCGACATCGTGCCCGAACTCCTGGCCGAGGCCAGGAAGCTGGCTTCCGGTTTGGCGAACGTCAGCTTCGTCGAGGGCGACATCTTCGCGCTGCCGTTCGAGACCGGGAGCTTCGACATCGTCGGCACGATTCGCACGCTCCATCACCTCGAACACCCCGAGCGAGCTTTCTCCGAGCTCGTGCGCGTCACCAGGCCAAACGGGCGCCTGCTCGTGATCGATCAGCTCGCTCCGCTTGATCCGCCTCGGGCTATGGAGATCGACCGCTTCGAACGGGCGCGCGACCCTTCTCACGTGCGAACCCTCTCCGATCAGGACATGCGCGGGCTCTTCGACATGAACGGGCTCACCCTTCTCCGCCAGGAGACGGTCTCCGAGGAGCGCGATCTCGAGCACTTCCTCGACGGAGGCGGCTGCGAGGGCGAGGAGCGCGAGCGCGTTCGCCGGCTCGCTCCCGGCCCTACTTTCACAGTCGAGGCGGGCTGGTACGTGCTCGAGCGCCGCGTCTAGCCCGGCCATGTCCCGGTGCCAGGCACCGGACGGCCCAAATCACTTCCACTTGACCGTGCAGCCGACCGCTTCCGTCTCCGCGGTTGGAGGTTCTTCACCGGCCAGTAGCGCGTCGATCGCCTCGCGCAGGTAGCTTCGGGTCACCGCGTTATCGTCGCGTGAGTCGTCGATTGCGCCGTGGTAGCGAAGCCGGCGGCCCTTGTCGAAGAGGAAGACCTCGGGAGTCCGCTCCGCGCCGAGTGCGTGCGCCAGTGACTGGCTCTCGTCGAAGAGGTAGTCGAACGGAAAGCCGAGCTTCTCGGCTCTCGCTTTCATCTGCTCGAACGAATCCTCGGGGTAGTGAGCGACATCGTTCGAGTTGATGGCGACGACTCGCACGCCCTTCTGGGCGTAGTCGCGCGCCACCGCCATCAGTCTGCCCTCCCAGGCCAGCACGTAGGGGCAGTGGTTGCAGTACTGGACGACGACGAGCAGCTTCGCGTCGCCGTAATCGTCGAGGGAGTGGTCGTTGCCGTCGACGCCGGGAAGCACGAAGGAAGGGGCTTCACTGCCGAGATCGATGCTCATCTGAGTGCTGCCTCCAGTTGTTCGCGTGAGGGAACGGGCGAGACCCGTCCGTCGGGAAGGTAGTAGATACGACAGGTGAGCGCCGGGCGCGACTTGGCGCCCTCTAGGTCGACATCGTTACCGTCGACGCGGATGGTCGGCGAGCCGGGGAAGCGAAGGCGCTCGGCCTCTTCGTCGCTTTTCACCTCGGTCATCACGATCTGATCGTCGCGCCCGATCTCGGTCAGCACCCGCTCGAGCAGCGCTTTCGCCTCGGGATGCGAGGGGCAGCCCTCCCAGTAGAGGAGCTCGATCACTCGCCGGTGTCTCCGCTTTCGGGGACGTCTCTACCCGGGTCGCCCTTGGCCACCATCCGGGTCACGGTCACCGGAAAGAGCCCGGTCGATATTCCGGCGATCCGCATCCAGCGGGGAATCACGACCTCGCTCTTGCCGCGCTCGATCGCCCTGACGATCTTCTTCGCGATCCGTTCGGGAGTGAGCACGGTCCAGCGCATCGAGCGCCGACTGATCAACCTCGTCTGTGGGAATCCCTCGGTCGTCACCGGCCCCGGATTGACCGTGAGCACCGAGACGCCGCGCGGCCTGAGCTCGGCGCGGAGCGCGCGCGAGAAAGCGAGCTGGGCGTGTTTGGAGGCCGAGTACGGGCCGGCGTCGGGAACGACAGTAGTTCCGGCGACCGAGACGATGTTGACGAGGTGGGAAGGCTGGGCTCGCTCCAGCCCGGGCAGGAAGGCGCGCAGGCACCAGACCGAGCCGAGGTAGTTGGTGCGAATCACCTGCTCGATGCGCTCGGGACTGGCGCTCAGAAAAGATCCGTGCGAGGGAATGCCGGCGTTGTTGACGAGCAGGCCGATGGCCGGATGGCGTTCGAGCACGCGCGCCGCCGCCTCGTTAACCGCATCCGCGTTCGAGACGTCGCAGATCTCGATCTCGCTACCGGTCTTGGCGGCGATCTGCTGCAGCCGGTCGGCTCGCCGCGCCATCAGTACGCAGTGCCAGCCGCGCGCGGCGAGCGCACGCGCGAGAGCGGCCCCGATACCGCTCGAGGCGCCGGTGATCACGGCCACATGCTGCTTGGAGCTCATCGTTCGACTCACCCTCTCTGCTGTGAGCGTAGCGAAACCGCTCTGGGGAGCCTCATGGAACGAGTGCGTGCTGAGTTGGTGCGTACGGGGCACCACGTTTCGCCGCCCCCCGCCTTTATCCACCCACCCGCGGGGTCGTGAAACGGTAGCGAGAAAAAGCTCCAGGATTGTGCCGGCTTTGTGCCGGATGTACATCGCGCCATCGAGCTCGGCAGAGTAACGAAGCCCTTCGCCTGGTCGCGCGCTTTTAGGATCATCTCGATAAACTCGCGTCCATGCCGGGGAGATTCGAAGATAAGCGCGGGCTCGTTCTAGGCGTCGCCAACAAGCGCTCGATCGCTTGGGCGGTCGCGCGCAGGCTCGCCGACGAGGGAGCGGCACTCGCCTTCACCTTCCAGGGGGAGCGCATCGAAGGAAACGTGCGCGAACTCGCTGAGACGGTCTCCAGTCCGCTTATCACGTCCTGCGACGTGCGAGAGGAAGCAGACTGCACACGCGCGGTAGCCGAAGCCGCCTCAGCACTGGGCGGCCTCGACTTTGTCGTGCACTCCGTCGCCTTCGCCGCCGCCGAGGATCTGGAGGGGCGCTTCATCGACACTCCGAGCGATCGTTTCTGGCTGGCGCTCGACGTCAGTGCCTACTCGCTGGTGGCGATCGCCCGTGCCGCCGAGCCGCATCTGGCCGAGACGGGCGGCTCGATCGTGACCATGACCTATCTCGGCGGCGAGCGCGTTGTTCCGCACTACAACGTCATGGGCGTCGCCAAGGCGACACTCGAGGCCTCGATGCGCTACCTCGCCTGGGATCTCGGTGCCGAGGGCATTCGCGTCAACGCCGTCTCAGCCGGTCCTGTGCGCACGCTTGCGGCCCGCTCCATCTCCGGCTTCCCGACCATGGAAGCGATCGTCGGCGAGCGTGCTCCGCTCCGTCGCCACATCGACGCCGGCGACGTGGCCGCGGCCAGCGCCTACCTGCTCTCGGACGATGCGCGCAACGTCAGCGGCACGATCCTTTACGTGGACTCTGGCTACCACGCCATGGGCATGTAGGTAACCGTCGAAAGTCCGCCCTCCTATGGAGGGCATGACGACTTTCGACGGGGAGTAAGGAGTGAGCCAACGCGACGTCGTCGCGTTTGTCTCGCGGTGGAGGCGGCGCCTGGGAACCGCGCTCACTGTATTGGTCGCGGCGGTATCTAGAACGCGCTGGTTTGCCCGGCCGCCCTGTCAGCGTCCCGCCCGAGAGCGCGAGAGGCAACCGGTTCGAATTCGCCTGACTCTGTAGTTCTTACGCTTGTTCTGCCCCTACTCGGGGCGCTGGGTAACTCGAGAGAGGGGTGCGGCGCGGACCTTGGATCGGCCCTGGCTCGTTCGAGATACTCGCCGCGGAGAACGCGTCGCTCTCGCGGATCGCTGGTCGTCGTTCCCGATGAGCCTTCCGTATCGCAGTGCGGTACAGTCCTCGCTTGGGAGTTGTCAGACCGACGAAAGGACAAATGATGACCCGTCTGCTTCCTGGAAAGGCTCTGGCGATTGCCGGAAACGTGAAGGTGCTCGTTTACTCGGCAATCGCGCTCGCCGTTGTCATTATCGCCTTCGGAATCTGGGTTGGCGCCTCGGGAGGCTCCTCGGGCTACAAGACGAGCACAATAAACTCGATGTTTGGGCAGCAGACAATCCGAACGAAGGGCAGCTCTGCCCAGATGTGCTCCAATGGGAAATGGGTCCGGATCATTATGCACGGGGGCAAGATCACGATTCCCGGCGGAACCAAACTGTCCGTCGGTGGAGCCTCGTGCTCGAACTCCGGCGGCGGTGGCGCTCCTCTGATCGCCGAGCTGATCCTGATCATTGCCGGCGTTCTCGAGCTCGTCACCCTGGGGCTGCTGGTCGTGGCGAAGGCACCGCGAATCGTTGTGAAGACGAGCAAAGAACCAGGTGCCTAGAGGCTTGATGTGAATCTCTGAGCCGGGTTCGGCAGGGTCCTGCTCTTTGGCTGCGAAGAGGGCCTCCAGACTCCGTTCCCTCGAAATAGAACTCGAGCTGGCGCCAGATCTGGAGACCCTCGTAGTTGCTGCTTATGCCCACCCCGAAGTCCGAGCCGGTCTTCGATTTCGTCAGCGGCGAGCCGGGCGTCACGCTGATAGCCGACAAGGGGCTGTAGGGAAGGGCCTACGCCGACAGGCTCGCTCTGGTCGGCGTCGATCTACAGACGCCGGCGAGAGCGCGCAGCGAGAGCTCAAGAAACAAGTGCTAGCGGTTCGAATAGTGACCGATTAGCTCTACCGCCAAGTTATGTCCTCAGCCGCAGGCCAACCTTCGTAACGCGGCTGCGTCATAAGCGGTGGTTGGCAAGATCGGGTGTCCGGCCCGGGGAGGAAACGGACGCGTAACGAAAGTCGCGCCCAAAGGCCAGGACGCCTTCTTGTCTTCGAGTGCGCGAGCGAGATGCGGCGTCTCGCTCGCGCACCATTCTCGAGCAAGGGCCTATCTCTAGCGGGATAGGCGCTAAGAGCACGTTTCAAATGAAGCACTCAACCGCCTGGCCGCGCTCGGCGGCGCGCTGCTTTGTCCTCGGTCGCGCCCGTAGCCCCGGCTACGAACGCGACACTGCGTCCTAGCATCGCATCCACCGATCACACCCAGTC
>PMXT01000041.1:0-5448 GCA_003170995.1 Actinomycetota bacterium
GGCGATACGAGCGGCCTCGATCTGCCGGTTGGTGATCCAGCCCGCATTGAGCGCCTTGAGCCCGTAGTCACCGAACTGCACGGTCGTCTGGCCCTTGGAGTAGCCACGTCGCCGTCCCCGATGCACCTTGCGAAACTTAGTTCTGCGCGGAAGTAGCACTAGCTATCACCCTTGGCTTCGGTCTCGAGCTTCTTGCGTGGCGCCCGCTTGGCAGTCGGCTTGCTCGTCGCGTCACTCTCGACAGCTTTCGCCTTGCCCTTCGCGGGAGCCTTCGCTGCCGCTGGCTTCGCCTTATCAACGGCGGGCTTCGTCTTCTTCGCCGCTAACTTGGGCTTCTCGGCTATGGCTTTAGTCTTGGCGGCAGGCTTCGCCTTTTCGGCGGTNNTCGGCGGTTACCTTCGCTTCGGCAACGGGCTTCGTCTTCTCGGCCACGGTTTTGACCTTAGCCGCGGACTTCGCCTTTTCGGCGGTTATCTTCGCCTCGGCAACGGGCTTCGTCGTCTCGGCCACAGGCTTGGGCTTCTCGATAGTGGTCTTGGGCTTCTCTGCCTTGACCTCGGGCTTCGCGGCTACGACCTCCGGCTTCTCGACCGGAGCTACGGGCACTTCTACAGCAGCTGCAGCCTGCGACGCCGCCTCAGCCGGCTTGACCGAAGCATCGGGACGCGGTCGACCTGGGCTCTCTTGACCGCGAGAGCCTGAGCGACGTCGCTTGCGGACGGGCCCGAGTCCCTCTCGATCGACACTGCGCCCGCGACCGCTTTCGCGACCGCCCGCGAGCCCCGCGCCGCCGCCAGAGCCCTTGCGCCGAGCTTGATCCTGCTCACCCAGCCGCGACTCGCGACCGCCCGCAAGCCCCTCGTAACCCTCGGGCATGATCTCGCCCTTGTTGATCCAAACCTTGACGCCAATGCGACCGAAGGTCGTGCGAGCCTCGGTGAAGCCGTAGTCGATGTCGGCTCGGATGGTGTGCAGCGGCACTCGACCCTCGGAGTAGCTCTCCGAGCGGCTCATCTCCGTGCCACCGAGGCGACCAGAGCAGGCGATCTTGATGCCCTGCGCTCCCGAGCGAATGCCCGAAGCCAGCGCGCGCTTCATGGCGCGACGGAAGCTGACCCGGTTCTGGAGCTGCTCCGCGACCGACTGGGCAACCAGTTTCGCGTCGAGCTCGGGCCGCTTGATCTCGTTGATGTTGATGTGAACATTCTTGTGGGTGATGGCATGCAGCTCGCGACGCAAAGCGTCGACCTCGACGCCGGACTTGCCGATTACGATTCCCGGACGCGCTGTGTAGATATCCACGGTCACGCGCTGCTTGTCCTTCCGAATGAGGATGTCCGAAAGCCCGGCATGAGCGAGCTTGCCGTAGATGTGATCGCGGATCCGCACGTCCTCGATCAGCCAGCTCGAGAACTCCTTCGGACCGGCGAACCAGTTCGACTTCCAGTCGTGTATGACGCCGACGCGAAGACCGCCCGGATGGACCTTCTGACCCATGCCTACTCCTCTTCCTTCTTGCTATCTGGCTTACGCCTCGTCGCCGCTTTCGGCTTGGCCTCACCCTGATCGGTTTTCTTGCCGCGCGGCTTGGCAGTGGCCTTTCTCGGCACCTTCGGCTTTGCCTTGCCAGGCTGCTCGGCTAGCTTGGCCTCGCCTACGGCGGGTTTGGTCTTCGCAGCGGCCTCCGGCTCCGAGGTCACCTCAGTGCTCGCTTCGGGCGCCACCTTTCCTACCTCGTCTGCGACCGGCGCAGCGGGCCTCGGCGGCTTGACGACTTCACTCGGCGCCGTGAGCGACGCCAGCTTGATCGTGATGTGGCAGGTTCCCTTGACGATTCGATCGGCGCGACCGCGAGCCCGCGGCTTCCAGCGCTTCATGCCCGGGCCTTCGTCCGCATAGCAGGCGGAGATGACCATATCGTCGCCGTAGAAGCCGTGATTGGCCTCGGCGTTGGCGACGGCCGAGCGCAGTACTTTATCGATCTCGCGTGCGACGTCTCGAGTCGAGAAGGCGAGAACGGTTCGCGCCTCCGGCACGCCGCGTCCGCGAATCGTGTCCAGCACGAGCCGCGCCTTGCGCGCCGAGCAGTGAACCCACTTAGCCTGAGCCCGCACTTCGGAGATTGTTGTTTCTTGCGTCTTTGCCATCTCGCTGGTCTCAGTGCCTCTTCACTTTCGCCTGGCGATCGCCGGCATGACCGCGGAAGGTGCGCGTGAGGGCGAACTCGCCCAGCTTGTGCCCGACCATGGCCTCGTCGATGAACACCGGCACGTGCTTGCGCCCGTCATAGACGGCGATCGTGTGCCCGACCATCTCCGGGAAGATGGTCGAAGTACGCGACCACGTCTTGATGACCTGCTTGCCGCCGGAAGCGTTCAGCTTCTTGACCCGCTGCAGCAGGCGCTCTTCCACAAACGGCCCTTTCTTTGACGATCTACTCACGCTTCAGATCCCTCTCTCTAGCTCGATCTCGACAGCCTGGCGCCCGAGCGCGTCAACGGCTTCTTTCCTTGCCGCGCCTGCGCGGGCGGACGATCAAATTGTTCGATTCCTTGTGCTTGTGACGCGTGCGCTTGCCAAGCGTGGGCACGCCCCACGGGGTCACCGGATGGCGCCCACCCTTCGACTTGCCCTCGCCGCCGCCGTGCGGGTGATCGACCGGGTTCATGGCCGAGCCGCGTACCGTGGGGCGTATTCCGCGCCAGCGGCTACGTCCCGCCTTGCCTCCCGTGATATTCGAATGGTCGACGTTCCCGACCTGGCCGATCGTAGCCCGGCAGGTGAGCGGTATGCGGCGCATCTCACCCGAAGGCAGACGCAGCACGCCGTA
Source organism: Actinomycetota bacterium (assembly GCA_003170995.1). Classification (GTDB taxonomy): domain Bacteria; phylum Actinomycetota; class Thermoleophilia; order Gaiellales; family Gaiellaceae; genus Fen-549. The sequence goes on from PMXT01000041.1 coordinate 2,831, forward strand.
GGGATCGTCTTTGGCGACCAACTGCACGCTCGAGCCGGCGCTGCGCGCGATCTGGCCGCCCTTGCCCGGCTTCAACTCAACGTTGTGCAGCATCGTGCCGGTGGGGATGTTGGCGATCGGCAGGGCGTTTCCGGGCTTGATATCGGCGCTCGGGCCGGACTCGACGAACGCGCCCACAGTCAGGCCGGCCGGAGCCAGGATGTAGGCCTTGGCGCCATCGGCGTAGTGCAGGAGCGCGATACGCGCCGAGCGGTTGGGGTCGTACTCGATAGCTGCCACCTTGGCCGGAATGCCGTCCTTGAGCCGCTTGAAGTCGACGAGACGGTAGCGACGCTTGTGCCCACCGCCCTGGTGACGAGTCGTGATACGACCGTAGACGTTGCGGCCGCCCTTTCTCTTAACGGGCTCGAGCAAACTCTTCTCGGGGGTGTCCTTCGTGATCTCGTCAAAGGTCGCGACCGACATGAAACGGCGTCCCGGCGTGGTCGGCTTGTATCTGCGCACTGGCATCTCGCTCGATCCTCTCTCCTAGACCTGGGCGCTCTGGAAGATTTCGATGGTGTGACCTTCGCGCAACTTCACGATGGCCTTCTTCCAGCCAGGCCGACGGCCGCGACTCGCGCCACGCCGCTTCGGCTTGGACGGTACCGAGACGATGTTGACCGACTCGACCTCTACGTCGAACTGCGCCTCCACGGCCTGGCGCACCTGCAACTTGTGGGCGTCTGGATGCACGCGGAAGCAATACTGGCGCCCGTTGATCATGTGGTAGCTCTTCTCCGAGACCACAGGCGCTATCAAGATTTGGGTCGGATCCAGCTTCACTTCGGCTCCTCCCTGCGTGGAGCTGCCTCGGCCTTGGTCTGAACGAGCGGTAGCGAAGCCTCGCTGACCAGTAACGAGCGAGCCCAGACCAGGGCCACCACTTCCAGCTCGCTAGGCGGAATCACCAGCGTTCGGGGAAGGTTGCGGAAGCTCTTCACGAGTGCCTCTTCGTCGGGCTGAGCGACGATCAGGAGTGGTAGCTCGTGCTGCCAGTTGGCGAGTAGATCGAGCGCCCTCTTCGTCGACGGCTCAGTCAGAGCCGCCCCGTCGATAACGGCGATCGACCCGCGCCGGGCGTGCTCCGAAAGTGCGCCTGCAAGCGCCGCTCGGCGTTCCTTGCGGTTGACCTTGAACCCGAAGTCACGGGCAACGGGCGCGAAGGCGACGCCGCCGCCAGTCCAGTGGGGTGCTCGGGTAGTTCCCTGCCGCGCCCGGCCGGTGCCCTTTTGCCGCCAGGGCTTGGAGCGACCGCCGGCAACCATCCCGCGACTCTTGGTTCCGCGCGTACCCTGGCGCGCGGCTGCCAGCTCGGCCCGCACGACCTGGTGAAGCAGGTGCGGCTTAGCCTCGGCAGCGAATACCGTCCGGCTCAGTGAGACTTCGCCCGAGGCCTTCCCGGGCGCAAGGAGCGGAGCCGTGAGCTGCCGCTCACGCGCTTGCTCGGGGCTCATCTCGCCTCCTCGCGGATCTCGACGATGCCGTTCTTCGGGCCAGGTACGGCGCCCTTGATCATGATCACGTTCTGCTCAGCGTCGATGTCGTGCACCGTCAGGCCGACCTGCGTCACTCGCTTGCCACCCATGCGCCCGGCCATACGCATACCCTTGAACACGCGTGAGGGCCACGCCGAGGCGCCGATTGATCCGGGTTTGCGAACGTTGTGCGAGCCGTGCGACTTCGGGCCACTCTTGAAGTTGTGACGCTTGATCGTGCCTTGGAAGCCCTTACCGATCCCTATCCCCGCGACCTTGACCTTGTCGCCGGCCTGGAAGATCTCGACAGTGACAGTGTCTCCGCTGGCCAACTCGCTCGGGCCGCGGAATTCGACCAGATGCCGATGTGCGCTGGTGGCAGACTTGCTCAGGTGGCCAAGCTCGCCCTTTGTGAGCTTGCGCTCGGCAACCGGCTCGAAAGCGAGCTGAATCGCCTCGTAGCCGTCGATCTCGGGCTTTCTCACCTGCACGACCGGGCAGGGGCCAGCCTCGATCACGGTCACCGGCGTAACGACTCCGCTCTCCGGGTCGAAGAGCTGAGTCATTCCGAGCTTCCTTCCGACTATCCCTTTCACGTCTGGTTTCTCCCGGCCCTCAGAGTTTGATCTCGATGTCGATCCCCGCCGGCAAGTCGAGTCGCATCAGCGAGTCAACCGTCTTCGGGGTAGGAGAGTGAATATCGATCAAGCGCTTGTGCGTCCGCACCTCGAAATGCTCGCGCGAATCCTTGTCCTTGAAGGGACTGCGGATCACGCAGTAGACGTTGCGCTCGGTGGGCAGGGGAACGGGACCGGTGATTGTCGCACCGGTGCGCTGCGCGGTTTCGACGATCTGCGAAGCAGAGCGATCGAGCTGCTGATAGTCGTAGCCCTTGAGGCGAATACGGATCTTGTGCTGTGGCAAGCCTACGGCTCCTGGTTAGTGGGAGAGGTGTCCGGGCGCCGCTGTGGCTCCACTTCGACCTCTCCCTTGTTCAACGCTTCCGTTTTTTCCCTACTCGATGATCTCTGTGACAGCACCGGCGCCGACGGTGCGTCCGCCCTCGCGAATCGCGAAGCGGAGGCCCTGAACCATGGCGAT
>PMXT01000041.1:5472-6212 GCA_003170995.1 Actinomycetota bacterium
CGGAAGTAGAACTGCGGCCGGTAGCCGTCGAAGAATGGCGTGTGGCGCCCACCCTCGTCCTTGGAGAGGACGTAGACGCGGGCCTTGAAGTGCGTATGCGGAGTGATCGAGCCCGGCTTGGCGAGCACCTGTCCGCGCTCGACCTCCTCGCGCTTGACGCCGCGGAGTAGCGCGCCCGCATTGTCGCCGGCCTGGGCGTAGTCGAGAGTTTTGTTGAACATCTCGAGCCCGGTGACGACGGTCTTGGCGACCTCGGGATGAATACCGACGATCTCAACCTCTTCGCCGCTCTTGATCTGCCCCTGCTCGATCCGGCCGGTCACGACTGTGCCGCGGCCGGTAATCGTGAAGACGTCCTCGATCGGCATCAGGAACGGCTTGTCGACGTCGCGCTTGGGCTCGGGAATGTAGCTGTCGACCGCCTCCATCAGTTCGTCGATCTTGGGTGTCCACTCCGGATCGCCTTCGAGCGCCTTGAGCGCCGAGAGCGTGATGACCGGAATGTCATCGCCGGGGTACTCGTTCTTCGTCAGGAGATCACGCACTTCGATCTCGACCAACTCGAGTAGCTCCGGGTCGTCGACCATATCGGCCTTGTTGAGGGCCACCACTATGTAGGGCACCTCGACCTGGCGAGCGAGCAGGATGTGCTCGCGCGTTTGCGGCATCGGGCCATCGGCGGCCGATACGACGAGAATCGCGCCGTCCATCTGGGCAGCGCCCGTGATCATGTTCTTGAT
>PMXT01000041.1:6224-7296 GCA_003170995.1 Actinomycetota bacterium
GCGCTCTTCAGGCGCGTTGTCGATCGAGTCGAAGGAACGGAAGGTGGTATTCAGTCCCCGCTCTTGAAGAACTTTTGTAATAGCCGCCGTCAGCGTCGTTTTCCCGTGGTCGATGTGACCGATGGTGCCGATGTTGAGGTGCGGCTTGGAGCGCTCGAATTTCTGCTTTGCCATGTTTTTTCCTCCGGAAAAACGTCCTTGTCTGACTGGTGGAGAATCCTTAGCTGGTTTGGTCTCGCAACATACTATGCAGAAGCTCGCTAGGCACTTCCGCGTAGTGGTCGAACTGCATGGTGAAAGTCGCTCGACCCTGCGTCATCGAGCGAAGATCGGTGGCATAACCGAACATCTCGCCAAGCGGTACGCTGGCCTTCACTAGCTGGGCGGCTTTGGTCGGCTGCAGCTCCTCAACGCGGCCACGACGCGCATTGAGATTGCCCATCACGTCGCCGAGATAGTCCTCGGGAGTCTCAACCTCGACGGCCATCGTCGGCTCGAGCATTTTCGGACCTGCCCGCCTCATCGCCTCTTTGAAAGCGATCGAGCCGGCGATCTTGAAGGCGCGCTCGCTCGAATCGACCTCGTGATAGGAGCCGTCGATGAGCTCAACCTTGATGTCCACGACCGGGAAGCCCGCCAGTACGCCCGCCGCCATTGCTTCTTGTATCCCTGCATTGACCGACGAGATGTACTCCCTGGGAATGTGCCCGCCAACAACCTTGTCGGTGAACGAGTAGCCCTCTCCTGGGGCGGCTGCCTCCAGATTGATGTAAACGTGGCCGTACTGGCCAGAGCCACCGGTCTGGCGAACGAACTTGCCCTCAATCTTCTCGACTCTCTTCGAGACCGTCTCGCGATAGGCGACCTGCGGCCGGCCGATGTTGGCCTCGACGTTGAACTCACGCATGAGTCGGTCGACGATGATCTCCAAATGCAGCTCGCCCATGCCGGCAATGATCGTCTGGCCCGTCTCCTCGTCTTGGCGAACGCGGAAGGTCGGATCCTCTTCGGCGAGGCGGGCGAGGGCGTTCGTGAGCTTGTCCTGATCGGCCTTGGTCTTGGGCTCGATGGC
>PMXT01000032.1 GCA_003170995.1 Actinomycetota bacterium
TCGAGCGCGAGCACGCTGCGAGTCTAGTTGTGGGGCCGAGGCGTCGGCTGACTCATCTCGACGAGCGAGGCCGCTCGCTTTGCGTTGAGGCCTCGCTCGTGAGACTGCTTGAAGCTCGATCTAGGTCTTAGCGCACACGTTGATGCCCAGCTCGGTGAAGAGGATTTGCCTCGCCGTAAGGTTGGCGGCGCCTTTCCTGGTCAGCTTATCCGCCTGCGTCCTGTCTTTTCCCTTGATCAGGGCGATCATCGTTTTTATGCGAGCGACCTGCTCCTTACCGAGCCCGACGATTTGGTTCACGGCCGCCTCTTCGTCGGCCGGCGGTTTGAGCTTGCCGAAGTCGGCGAAGAACTTCTTGTTGAGCGGGAGCATCTTGTTGAAAAAGGCGATCGTTTGAGCGGCGGTCTGCGTACTTCCGGCCTTTCCCGCCTGCTTGCTGAACTCGGTGCAGAGCGCATTCGCTTTGGCGGCGAACTGCTCCTTGTTGAGTCGCTTGCTACTGCTGCTGCCTCCTCCTCCGCAGCTGCAGAGAACAAGCACCATGCCGAGTACGAGTAGGCCCACGATTCCTAGCCTGTGTTTCTTCATTCGCTTCCTCCTCGTGTTTGGGCGCCCTTTCGCTGAGAGCGGCGGTGCCTGGTGGAGTAACTATCGCGCATCGGGACGATGAGCAATCCCTAGGCTTAAAGATAAGTTGGGCAATAAGTGGAATTGTTGAACCGCAGATGAGTACGCACAGCGCAGAGGGACATAGGCATCTGTCGCATGGTACCGACCGGCACCAGGACGATCGCCGCTCGCTCTTCGTGGCTCTGGCGCTCCTCGCGGGAGTGATGGCGCTAGAGATCGTTTTCGGGATCGTCGCCAGCTCGCTCGCGCTTCTCGCCGACGCCGGTCACATGCTCACCGACGTCTTTGCGCTCGCCCTGGCGATCGCGGCTATCGGCATCGCCTCTCGGCCGGCGAGTGGGCGCTGGACATATGGGCTTGGTCGAGTCGAGGTGCTGTCGGCACAGGCAAACGGAGTCTCCCTGCTCTTGATTGGGATCTGGATCACCTACTCGGCCATTCGTCGATTGATTGCGCCACCGGAGGTACGCGGTGGGATCGTGCTGGTGGTGGCCGCGATCGGGGCGCTTGCCAACATCGGAGCCGCGGCGGTGCTCGCGCGCCGGCAGTCCGAGAGCATCAACGTGCGCGGCGCCTTCCTGCACATCGCGACCGATCTGGCGGGCTTTGCCGGTACAGCGCTCGCCGGTGGCCTGATTCTCGCCACCGGTTGGAATCGTTTCGACCCAATCGCCAGTCTGGGCGTAGCGCTGCTCTGCTTCGTCTCGGCCTTCTCACTAACCAGGGAGTCGCTGCGCATTGTGCTCGAGGGCTCGCCGGGTCACATCGACCCCGAGACCGTCGGGCAGATGCTTACTTCCGACCTTGAGGTCGTGGAGGTGCACGATCTACACATCTGGACGGTCACGAGCGGTTTCCCCGCTCTTTCGGCGCACGTTCTGGTCAGGGCAGAGTCGGACTGCCATGCCGCTCGCGGCCGCCTGGCTCAAGCGCTTCGCGAGCACTTCGGCATCGACCATACGACGCTTCAGGTCGATCACGTCTCCGAGACCGCACAGTCACTCGAGCTCGGCTCCGCGTCTCCACGCAAGGAGCCTCTGGAACCAAACTAAGGGCCTCTCCTGTTCGGGGTAGGCTCTAAGCTCCGATCTAGATGGATACGAACGAAGCGTTCGGCGAGACTCGATCTCGACTTACCGTTGTCGCTGTCCGTCCAGTGGGTAGGAAGCGCTAGTGGCGACAACCATCCTGGACGGCTCGACCTTCTGCATCTCCGATGACGACGGAGACATCGCGGACAGCACGAGCGGCTTCTTCGCTAAGGACACGCGCTTTCTCTCCCTACTGCGGTTGACCGTGAACGGTGAACGCCCGCTCCATCTCTCCTCGGGCCGCGTCGAATACTTCTCGGCCGCCTTCTACCTGCGTAACCCGCTGGCGGGGGGCTTGCCCCAGGATGCTCTCACGATCGCTCGCCACCGTTTCGTCGGAGACAACATGCAGGAAACGATCGTGGTCGAGAACGAGACCCTCAACTCGCTCGCCTTCGAGCTCGCAATCGACATCGGCACCGACTTCGCCGACATCATGAGCGTCAAGGAGCACGACATCACGCTCGGCCACCCCAAGGATGCGCTGCCACTGCCCCCGCTAGCGAAATGTCGCATCGATGAGGGGCAGAGAGAGTACGTCTTCTCGGACAGCGGCGAGGGGAACGAGGGCACCCGAACCCAGGTCATCTTCTCCCAACCGGGCGAATACGAGACCTCGCGTGTTTCTTTTCGCCTCGAGCTGGCGCCGCGCGCGCGCTGGGAGGTGCGCATCGATGTTGTGCCATCGCTCGAGGGCGAGGTCAGTTCGTCGAAGCTGATCGAGCGCCACTTCGGCGAGGAGCGCCAGCGCGTGTCGGATGCCCTCTCGGCCTGGAAGCTGAGAGTGCCACAGCTGCATGCGAGCTGGGATCAGCTTCAGCTCTCGATTGACCAGTCGGTCTCTGACCTGGCCGCACTGCGAATGCGCGGTGGCAACAGCGACGCGGCGCGCCTTCCCGCCGCCGGCATGCCCTGGTTCATGACCGTCTTCGGTCGCGACACCATCGTCACCTGCCTGCAGACTCTTCTGCTCGGGCCCGAGCTGGCCTGGAGCGCGCTCGAGGTGCTGGGCGAGCTGCAGGCGACCGAGGACGATCCACGCATCGACGCCGAGCCCGGCAAGATCGTGCACGAGGTTCGACAGGGCAAGGCGGCCAGACGTTGGTTCCCCGCCTACTATGGCACGGTCGACGCGACGCCTCTCTACCTGATTCTGCTCTCGGAGGTTTGGCGCTGGACCGACGATGCAGCGTTGGTGCGTTCGCTCAAGCAGCCGGCGATGCGGGCCTTGGAGTGGATAGAGAACTCCGGCGATCTCGACGGCGATGGCTTCGTCGAGTACCAAAAGCGCTCTGCAAATGGGCTCGACAACCAGTCGTGGAAGGACTCCGGCGATTCCCAGCGCTTCAGCGACGGGCGGCTCGCCGAGACGCCGATCGCTCCCTGCGAGGTGCAGGGCTATGTCTACGACGCCAAGTTGCGCTGCGCCGAGCTCGCGCGCACTGTCTGGCGCGAACGTGAGTTGGCGGAGCGGCTGGAACGCGAGGCTGCCGAGCTGGCTCGGCGTTTCGACGAGGCCTTCTGGATCGAGAAGAGGGGCGGGTATTACGCGCTCGGCCTGGATCGCGAGAAGCGGCCGATCGACTCGCTCTGCTCGAACATCGGGCATTTGCTTTGGTCGGGCATCGTGCCTCCACAGCGGGTCGATGCGCTAGTCGATCGCCTGATGGGCGAGGAGCTCTGGTCGGGCTGGGGCGTTCGCACGATGTCGGCCGCGGATGCCGCCTACAACCCGCTCAGCTACCACAACGGTAGCGTCTGGCCTCACGACAACTCGCTCTGCGCCTTGGGGCTCGTCAGGTATGGGCGCTGGGACGAGGCTCTGAGGATCGTCCACCGCATGCTCGGTGCCGCCAAGCACTTCGATTACCAGTTACCGGAGGTGTTCTCGGGCCTGCCGCGAGCCGAGACGCCCTTCCCGATCGCCTACCCCACCTCGGCGAGGCCCCAGGCCTGGGCGGCGGGCACTCCGGTGCTGATGCTTCAGACGTTGCTCGGGCTTCAGCCCGATCTGCGCAGACACGTACTGACGTCGGTCGCACCCGACGCGCTTCCTTCTTGGCTTGGCGATATTCGTCTGTCGGGTGTACACGCCTATGGCCGTCTCTGGGATATTCGCCTCGAAGACGGCCGCACGAGAATAGAGGAGCTCTGAAATGTCACTGCGAATTGCGATCATCTCTCCCGTTTGGTTCCGAGTGCCTCCGGACGGTTACGGTGGGATCGAGTGTGTCGTCTCGCTCCTAGCCGACTCGCTGGTCGAGGCAGGCCACGATGTGACACTCTTCGCTTCCGGCGACTCGCTTACCAAGGCGAAGCTGTTCTCGGTCTACAAAAGGGCGCCGAGCCTGCAGATCGGGCGCTCGATCCCCGAGATGTACCACGCGCTCGCCTGCTTCGAACGCGCATCCGATTTCGACGTCATCAACGACCACTCCGGCCTGCCCGCGGCCGCCTTCGGAGGGCTCGTCGAGACGCCGACTCTCCACACCATGCACGGGCCGCTCGACGGTCCTGTTGCGCCCGCGGTCTACGAGCAGATCACCCGCGTGGCGCCCAAAGTCGGGTTCATCTCGATCTCGATGAACCAGCGCAAGCCAAAACCCGACCTCCCTTGGGTCGCCAACTGCCCGAACGCGCTCGATCTCTCGGTCTACCCCTGCCAACCGCACAAAGGCGAGTATCTGTTCTTCCTTGGGCGAATGAGCCCGGACAAGGGTGCTCACCGCGCTATCGCAGTCGCGAAGGAGACTGGTTTACCGCTCAAGATCGCGGGCAAGATGCAGGATCTCGAGGAGAAGGACTACTTCAGAGAACTGGTCGAGCCGCACCTCGATCAGCAGATCGAGTACCTGGGTGAGGTCAACCACGGCGAGAAGGTCGAGCTCTTGCAGCACGCTCGTGTGACCCTTTTCCCGATTGAATGGGAGGAGCCCTTTGGGCTCGTGCCGATTGAGTCGATGGCCTGCGGCACCCCCGTTCTCGCCACCCGCTACGGCGCCGTCCCCGAGGTGATCACGAACGGAGTGGGCGGCATCATCGTCGACGACTATCGTGAGATGGCCCGCCTGATCGACGAGGCGTCCGCGCTCGACCCCTGGGTCTGTCGGCGCTACGTAGAGGAGCGTTTCGCGCCCGAGCGGATGGTGACCGACTATGTCGCCGCCTACGAGAAGGCGATCGCCCGCGCCAAGAAGAAGCCGGAGCGTTAGGCGACAGCCTCTCAGGCGCTATCGGCGACCTTGGTCCAATAGCGCTTGAGACCGAGATAGGAGTGCCTGAGCAGGTCGGTGAGCTCTGAGAATTTGGCGGTCTCGTGGTCGATGTCGCGACTCACCTCGTCGACGAACTCCCTGGCGTTCGCTCCACGCCGTACGATCTCGGCCCACAACATCAGTCGGCGGCGGAAAACGTCCAGGTGCTCTTCCGGCTCCTCGACGAGGCCAAAGTGCGGTAACGCCAGCGCGTCTGGTACGCGCCTCTCTATTTCATCCAGGGTCGCGTGCCAGGCCTCGAGGTCGACGTCGGGCGGCGGGGTCGCTGGAAGGACGTAGCGACTAGGAGGCCAGCAAACACCAACCGTGTCGCCCGCGAAAAGCGTCCCTTCCTCGTTCATGAAGCAGACGTGATGATTTGCGTGGCCCGGAGCCGCGAAGCACTCGAGCCCAAGAACTCGCTCTGTGACGACCTCGATGTTCCCGGCCGGTACGGGCACGACCTCTCCCCAGAGCACGTCGAACATATCGCCGTAAAGTCGCCTTGCGCTCCGCTCGAGCCGCTCGGGATCGACGAGGTGGGTCGCGCCTCGCTCGGAGACATGCACGCGCAGGCGTGGGTTGGCCGCGACGAGTGCGCCGGCGGCACCCGCGTGATCGAAGTGGATATGCGTGATGAGCAGATGGCGAAGATCGGCGACCTTGAGGCCGAGCTCGGCAAGCCTGGATTCGAGCGTAGAGAGAGTCGTCAGGGGCCCGGGGTCTACGAGCGTGAAACCGTCGTCGAGATCAAGCAAATATGCGCAAAAAAGCTGCTCTTCACCGAGGAAACGGAGGTCGAGAAGCTCGAGCATGCGCTCCGATGCTAGCCGCTAGTCGGTGCATTTCCGACCGTAACCGCCGCTGCGGTCTGAGCGAAGCTCCAGAATGCAGCCATCGACTTTCCTGAGTTTGCCATCTCCCGACTACCGCCTCCACCAGCGCGCGTTCGCGTGTGGGGTGGATCAGCCGTGGTTGGAGTTTCCTATTCAGCTGGTTACACTGTCGCAGACGCACCTCCGTACCACGCCGCCATCATCGAGGATGCGCTCAGGGTCGGCTTCGATCCACTCGAGGCCGTCGACGAAGTCTTTCGATTAGCGCTGCCGCCGGCCGTGTTGGTCGTGAACGGGCTGGCTTGGGACATGCTCGACGACTCGACCGCCGACTGGTTCTACATGCAGCGGCGGGCTCTAGCCACGGCCGGGGGCCCGGATGCACACCAAACGATCGAGGCCTTCAAGTACTGGTGGTTCCAAGAGGCCTTCACTGGCGTGATGACGCATCATGAGCTTCGTTACGAGTTGCACCAGCGCTTCGAAGAGCGGATCTTCCAGTGGCAACCGGCTCTCTACCAGTATCTGGAGGGCGATCCAAGCTTGGTGCTCGAGCGCTGGGTGATCGAACGCGGCGTCGTGCGACCGCTCAGTTTCGAGTACGTGGGCGTCCGCCGCTAGAGCTCATGCCAAGTGATTGGACACGCGCCGAGCGGTGGTAGATCGCGCTCGCGTGAGTTCGAGACCACTAGGGGACTACTAGAACGAGGCGAATACCGTGGTGTTGGGCGCCAGTAGGAGTGCCTCGATCTCGGCGGGCGCGAGAGGTTTCGAGAAGAGGTAGCCCTGGCCTAGCTCACAGCGCAGGTCGCGCAGCATCTCGCGCTGCTCGGGCAACTCGATACCCTCCGCTAGCACCCGTAGACCGAAGGTCTCGCCCAGGCGCACGATCGCGTCGGCGATGTGGTACTCGTCCGAGCCCGCCTCCACCACGCCATCGACGAAAGGCTTGGCCACTTTGATTATGTCGGCCGGGAACTGGCGCAGATACTGGAGCGAGGAGTATCCGGTGCCGAAGTCGTCGATCGCTATTTTAATCCCGAGCGTCTTCAGCTCGTTCAGGCGCTCGATCGCCGTCTCGACGTCCTCCATGAGTGCAGTCTCGGTGATCTCGAGGATCACAGTTTGCGGGTCGATTCCTGTTTGCTCGAGCGCCTGCGCGACATCGCCGACGAGCGTACTGTGGTCGAGTTGCCGGCCCGAGAGGTTGACGGACATCACGAAATCGTCCTGGCCCGTCAGCTCCTGCCACTCGCGTCCCTGGCGTAGTGCTTCGTTCAAGATGAAGCGGCCGAGCGGAACGATCAATCCGGTCTCCTCGGCCAGTGGGATGAAGTGGAAGGGAGGGATCAAGCCGCGCTCAGAATGGTTCCAGCGAGTGAGGGCCTCGACGCCGCAGATGTCACCACTATCGAGCATGACGATCGGCTGGTAGTGGATGACGAACTCGCTGGCGACGACGGCGCGCTCGAGCTCGGCCTTGAGCGCCAGGCGCTCGGCGACGGCCGCCCGCATCGCCGGCTCGAAGATCTCGAAGCCGGTGCGGCCGTGGCGCTTGGCGTGGAACATCGCAACCTCGGCGTTGCGGAGCAGCTCAGCCGCATCGTCGGCCTCGGCTTCTTTGCCGAGCGATACGGTGGCGCTGCCGATGCTCGCGTGTACGTACACCTCGTGCCGTCCGAGCAAGACGAACGATCGCTCGAGCCCGGTCATAATTCGCTCGGCGACCGCCGTCGGCGACTCGGGTGGGCTCTCCTCTATCAAGATCGCCCACTCGTCGCCGCCCAGCCGGGCGCAGGTGTCGTCGGTGCGGATGCTGGCGAGCAAGCGGTCGGAGACGGAGCGTAGGAGCTCGTCGCCGGCGATGTGTCCGAGCGTGTCGTTGACAGTCTTGAAATCGTCGAGGTTGACGATCATCACTGAGACCGGCTCCGCGGTGCGATGAATCCTGCTCAGCGCGTCTTCCGTGCGCTCGAGGAAGTACGAGCGGTTGGGAAGCGCTGTGAGTGCATCGAGATGGGAGCGACGCAGAAGCTCGGTCTCGAGCTCGTGCCGCTCTTCCAGCAGATCCTTGGTTCTTTGCAGGCTCTCGAGCGCCAGCACAGCCTGCGAGGCGAGGCTCTTCAGCGCCGAGAGAATCTCGTCTGTCGGCGGTTTAGAGCTTTCCAGCACGAGCTCACCGATGCGATCATCCTGAAGAGTCAACGGGGTTGACGCCTCGTGTTTTCGCCCCTGAATCGGCTCGCCGCTGGTCGCGAACTCTATTGCGCTACGACCGGAGCCGAGTAGGAGACTCGCTCTAACACGCCCATGCTCGCCGGCGATAGCGGTAGCGGCTTCGACGATCCCCGCGCAAACGCGCTCGTGATCTTCGGCCGAGGCGAGACTACGCATCGCGCGCCGGAGTACGAGCTCTCGTCGGGTCGCGCGCTGTTGGCGAAGAACGAGCCCTGCCAGCCGCGCGATAACCAGTGCGATAACGGCGGTGGAGCAGACCACGGTGGCGGCGACATCGAGCTGCTGAGCGCCGCGGGCGTTTTGGATGAAGAGCAACACGGGAGCCGTCAAGGCTGCGCCTGCTAGCAATGCCAATCGGCTCGGAGTCAACTCTTGTCTGCGCTCGGATGTGACGCTTCCGAGCTCGCGCATGGTCGGGTGCAGTGCGCACGCTGCCAGTAGCGCGAAGGCGATCACCTGATCCGCCCGCATCGCCCAGGCGGCTTTCGAGAGATCATTCAGTCTCACGGCGGTCGCTGTGGCTGCCAGTGCGATCAGAAAAGCCGCAGCAAGACAAAGCAGGGCCGCGGAGGGGGTCCAGGCGCGCAGGCCGAGCACCAACCGAGTAGTGAGAGCTAGAACAGCAAGTAATCCGAGGCAGTAGAGAACGGCTGCCACCTCGACACCGACGGCGGCCGAGCCCTTGTCGAGCATCGGGGCAAGCAGCATCACCCAGATCAAGAGGGCCGCCGCGGCCGTCGTAGCGGCGGTGTCGATCAAGCTCCCCCAGTCGTGGTCGCTCGATCTAGCCACCACGAGCAGGGCGATACCTCCCGCCAGCACGAAAAGCCCGGTTGCCAGGAGAACGTCTCCGGCGCCGAGTGTTTGCGCCGGGGTGTTACCGGCAGTACCGAGCGCGACGAGTAGCGTCCCCGCGGCGAGCAGGTAACAGGCCGCGCTCGGCTTCGTGGAATCGATGCGAATCGCGAGCAGAATCGCCAGAGTGCAGGCAAAACCGGCGAAGAGGACGGGCCCGTCGCCTCCTAACCACAGTAGTGCGAGCAGGGTCGCAAAGGCGCCGAGGAAGGCGCCGCAGATTGGATACCACCGCCGGGGAAGCGCGGTCACGAAACCGATCATGTTTGGAATTGGGGTAGTGCGCATCCCCCGTTATGGGGAGACGAAACTCCGGTTTGCCAAGCCAGGGAGGAAAGCATTGTTGATAGGCGAGTAATCGCGGCTCGCTTTATCGGCGGCGTCGTTTTCTCGGGCATTTCTTCTCGCCTAGGCGAGACCGCGTGCGGTATCCATCGCCCGCAAACGCCGGACGCGCTCTGCGATCGGCGGATGAGTCGAGAAGAGCTTCGACATACCACGGGCGCCGAGGGGGTTCGAGATGTAGAGCGATTCGGTTGCCGGGTTGACCTGCATCGGGATCGCCTGGCTCGCCCGCTCGAGCGACTCGAGCGCGTTCGCGAGCGGAGCGGCTTGTCCGAGCAGTTTGGCCCCACTCGCATCGGCCAGGTACTCCCGCTGGCGGGAGATGCCGAGCTGCAGGAGCATCGCTGCTAGCGGCCCAACGATCAGGGCCACGAGCCCGCCGATCGCACCGACCGGCGAGTTGTCCTCGCTGTTGCCACCGAAGAACATGAACATGTAGCTGAGCCAGGTGATCACCGAGCCGATCATTGCTGCGATCGAGGCGACGAGGATGTCGCGGTTTTTCACGTGCGACAACTCGTGGGCGAGTACGCCCTTGACCTGCTCGCGCGGCATCAGCTTCAGCAGCCCCTGGGTGACGGCAACCGCCGCGTGCTTCGGGTTCCGTCCCGTTGCGAACGCGTTCGGTTGCTCGGAGGGGATTAGGTAGACGCGAGGCATTGGAAGCCCGGCGCGCTGCGTGAGCTCGCGGATATCGGTGTAGAGATCAGGTGCTTGCGACTCCTCGACCGGCTGAGCGCGGCTCGAGGCGAGCGCGACCTTGTCGGAGAAGAAGTAGCCGAAGAAGTTCATGATCACGGCCAGGCCAAGGAAGAGGTAGATGTAGCTCCCGCCGAGTAGGAAGCCGATCGCGACGAGCAGACCTGACAGAGCTGCGATCAGGAGCCAGGTTCTGAGGCGAGTTGTGAATCCGGTCATTGCTGTTGTGACCTCCGGTTGCCTTTTACTGGTGTCGGGAGGTCTCTCCCTCGTCCCCTGGCGGGCCGGCTCCCCCGGGCCTTGCGGCCTGACGACGGAGCCCGAGTCGGGATACTCCTCTTCTGGGGACACCTAGATAGTAATCGAGGGATTTACTCTCGCGGGCTCCGTCGACCGGTAGCCACTCGCCACCGTGGAGGAGATGGCAGCGAGCAGGATCGACCGTTGTGGTTCAGTGCCTGAGGTGGCGCCGGTGCGTGAATACCATCGCGCCTCCGGCCTCGTTCACGGCCTCGATCGACTCGCGGTCGCGCTTCGCTCCGCCCGGCTGGATGATGCACTCGATTCCCGCTTCGAGCGCCAGCTTGGGTCCGTCGGAGAAGGGGAAAAGAGAGTCCGAGGCGAGAACGGCTCCGCTCAGGTCGTGACCGTTATCGCGGGCTCTTCCGATCGCCACCTTGACGGCGTCGAGCCGACTCGGTTGGCCGCCGCAGATGCCGATCGTCTGCAGTCCTTTCGCGATTACGATGCCATTCGACATCACGTGCTTGACGACCTTCCAGGCGAAGAGCAGGTCGCCCCAGGCCTCCTCGCTGATCTCGCCACAGACCACCTCCATACCCGAGCGATCTTCTAGGCCCCAGTCCCGATCTTGCGCCAGAAGACCGCCGAGCACTCTCTTGTAGTCCTTCTCGGATGGGTCGCCACGCCGACGCTCGTAGTGTGTGAGCACGCGGGTCTCGAGCTTGCGCAAGGCGTCGATCGCCTTCTGCGCGTAAGCCGGCGCGAAGAGAACTTCGATGAACTGTTCGGAGATCAGTTTGCCGAGATCGGCCGAGATCGGCCTGTTGAGGATTACGACAGCTCCGTAGGATGAGGACGGGTCGGCCGAGAGCGCCCTGATGAAGGACTCTTCCGGCGAGGCCCCGACAGCGACTCCGCAGGGATTAGCCTGCTTGACGATCACGCAGGCCGGCAACGTGAACTCGTCGATGATCAGACGCGCCGTCGAAAGGTCGTTGAGGTTGTTGAACGTGAGCTCGCGTCCATGCAGCTGCTCGACGCGTGAGAGCAAGTGGCGGCGACCATAGGCTTCGGCGTAGAGAGCGCCGCGCTGGTGTGGATTCTCGCCATAGGGCAGGTCGAGCACCTTCACGAGTGTGGTGGTCATCGTCTCGGGGAAGGCTTCACGATCGGCGAACCAGGCCGCGATGGCCGATTCGTAGGCGGCAGTGGTCGCGAAAGCTTCCCCGGCGAGCTGCCGGCGCGTTTCCTCGGAGAGCTCGCCGGACTGCCGCAGCTCGTCGAGGACGAAGCCGTACTGGTCGGCTCGTGAGACGACTGTGACGTGGGCGTAGTTCTTGGCCGCCGCGCGAGCGATAGGCGGCCCGCCGATATCGATCATCTCGACCGCATCCTCCTCTCGCACGCCGTAGCGAGCGACGACCTTGGCGAAGGGAGAGAAGTTGATGCAGACGAGGTCGAAGGGCTCGATGGCGTTCTCGTTCAGCGCGGCGACGTCGTCTTCGCGGTCGCGACGGGCGAGGATGGCAGCATGGATGCTCGGGTGCAGTGTCCTGACGCGGCCACCCAGCATCTCAGGCGACTTGGTCAGCTCCTCGACGCTGGTTACCTTGAGTCCGAAGGAGCTGATTGCCTCGGTCGTGTCGCCGCTGGCGAACAGCTCCCAGCCCAGCTCGACGAGCCCGCGCGCGAACTCTTCCAGTCCGCTCTTGTCGTAGACGGAGATGAGCGCTCGCTTGGTCATGTGATCATCACTCGACGGGAACTCTCCCCCAAACATACTCGTCCGTCAAGACAGAGGCGGGCGGCTTCGGGCAAAAGGCGATGCTCGACGGAATGGATCCGCTCGGCCAGAGTCTCGGCGTTGTCGTCGTTTCTAACCTCAACCGGCTCCTGCAAAATGATCGGCCCCGTGTCGACGCCCTCGTCGACGAAGTGGACGGAAACGCCTGTCCAGCGGACTCCGTAGGCCAGCGCATCGTCGATCGGGTGGGCTCCCGGGAAGGATGGGAGTAATGCCGGGTGCAGGTTGATGACGCGCCTGGGGAAACGACTTAGGAAAGCAGGTGTGAGCACGTGCATGTAGCCGGCCAGCACGATCCACTCCGCACCGCTGCCAAGCAGCCAGTCGGCCAGCGCGGTGTCGCGGGCAGAGCGATCCGGATAACTGTCGAGCTCGAAGACGCCGGTCTCGATTCCGGCCTTCGCGGCTCGTTCCAGTCCCATCACGTCTGGCTTGTTCGAGCCGACGCAGGCGATCGGCAAGCGGGCGTCGATCAAGGCCTGCAGATTTGTCCCGGCGCCCGAGACGAGCACGCCGATCACGAGAAGACCACACCCGCGATACTCTGATCGAGCTGTCCGATCACGAGATCGTCCGGCCCGACGTCGCCGGCCGGGACGATCGCGCAGTAGCCGATACCGAGGTTGAAGACTCGTCGCTGCTCCTCTTCGCTGATGCCCTTCTCGGTGATCCAGTCGTAGACCGCGCCGCGGTGCCAGGAGCCGGTCTCTATGCGCGCCCCGACGCCGGGTGGGAGCACGCGCGCCAGGTTCCCCGGGATGCCGCCACCGGTGATGTGGGCCAGCCCGTGAACGTCGGCTCGCTCGCGCAGCCTGCGCACGTCTTCCAGATAGCAGAGAGTCGGTGGCAAGAGCAGGTCGGGATCGAAACCCTCCGACCCGATCAGCCGGCGCACGAGCGTGAAGCCGTT
>PMXT01000097.1 GCA_003170995.1 Actinomycetota bacterium
GGCAGGTGGCGGACCGCCGGGAGGCGCGGCATCCTCACGCGGACGCTCACTCTCTTGTTTTCCTTCGCTCCCCATCATCTCCCCACGTTCCTCCGCCAAGACCTAAGTTCCTGCAACGCGCAGACTAGATCCCGGCGCGCCATCGGAGCCCAGAGCGCCTTTCCCGACCT
This sequence comes from Actinomycetota bacterium, assembly GCA_003170995.1. Lineage (GTDB taxonomy): Bacteria > Actinomycetota > Thermoleophilia > Gaiellales > Gaiellaceae > Fen-549. The sequence continues at coordinate 171 of PMXT01000097.1, forward strand.
GAATCCCACTTCGTTCCAGTTGCCCAATCAACTGCTCGGGACGGGTCGAGCGCGATACCGCTTGCTCAATCGTGATCAGATGCTTCGAGACGAGATCGGCAAGCGACTGCTCCATCGTCTGCATTCCGCGCTTCGAGCCTGTCTGCATGAAGGAGTAGACCTGCTCGATTTTCCCCTGGCGAATCAGGTTGCGGACAGCATCATCGGGAATCAGGACTTCGAGTGCCGGCACTCTCCCCTGCTCGTCCGCCGTCTTCAGCAGGGTCTGCGTGACCACACCCTCGAGCGAGAGAGCGAGCTGCATGCGCACCTGGTCCTGCTGCTCGGCCGGGAAAACATCGATGATGCGATCAATCGTGCTCGGCGCACTCTGCGTGTGCAGTGTGGCGAAGACTAGGTGGCCCGTCTCAGCCGCAGTCAGCGCGATGCTGATCGTCTCGAGGTCGCGCATCTCGCCGACGAGGATGACATCGGGATCCTGGCGTAGAGCGGCGCGCAGCGCATCGCCGAAGCTGAGCGCGTCGGCTCCAATCTCGCGCTGGTTGACGATGCAGTTCTTGTGCCGGTGCAAGAACTCGATCGGGTCTTCGATCGTGATGATGTGGTCGTAGCGAGTTCGATTGATCTCGTCGATCAACGCCGCCAGGGTCGTCGACTTGCCCGAGCCGGTGGGACCGGTGACCAGAATGATCCCGCGAGGTTTATGCGTCAGGTCGTGAAGCTGCACAGGCAGCCCGAGTTCCTCGAGCGTCTTCAGCTCAGTCGGGATGAGGCGGAAAGCGCCGGCCAGACTCTCGCGCTGGGAATAGATGTTGACGCGGAAGCGAGCCATCCCGGGCACGGAGTAGGCCAGGTCGAGCTGGCGCTTGATCTCCAGGTGCTTCTGCTGTTCGGTCGAGAGAATGCGGTAGAACATCTCGCGCGTCATCTCGGGAGTCATGACGGGCTCGTCATCGACCCTTCTCAACGTGCCATGGATGCGCAGGATCGGCTTGGACCCGACCGTCAGGTGCAAATCGGAGGCACCATGATCTACGACGTACTGGAGGAGCCGATCGATGGATGGCCCCGAGGGGTGTGGGTTCACTGCCACGGCGGTCGTATCGGCAAGCTCCGAGCGTTTCTTGAATGCTTTTGCACAGGCTCGAGATCACTCGCAGGTAGCCCGCCGTGGGTAGGTCAACTTCACCCGTTTGGGGCTACTGGCCGCCGGTGGCTCTGCCGATCGCTCCCCAGTCAGGGTCATTGCAGCACATACAAGGAGCCAATACACATGTCAGATCTCATCCGTAAGCGTTTGACCGGGAAGGAAGAGGGATTCACCCTCATCGAGCTCCTGGTCGTTATCGTTATCCTGGGCATCCTGATGGCGATCGCGGTGCCGTCCTATTTGGGCTTCCAATCACGTGCGTATGACGCAGCCGCGAAAGCCAACGTCCGCGCGGCCCTACCCTCGGTCGAGGCCTACTATGGGGACAACAGCACCTACGCAACCATGACCGCCGCCAATCTGGCGTTGATAGACGCCGGCATCAAGATCGACCCCCTCGTAGCGGCCGATCAGACGGCCACCTCCTTCTGTATCTCGAGCACCCAGGGGAGTACCCACGTCTTTAGCCAAAACGGGCCGGCCGCGAGTATCACGGCGGGCAAGTGCCCCGGGGCGCCGTAACACTTGTGAGTTCTCCAACTCGGAAAGAGGGGCGCGCAAGTCGCGCCCCTCTTTATTGGAAGGATGACTCCGTGGTGGTGGCGAATTCTTCTCGGATTCGCATGAGCCCTAATGTCGCCTGCACCACGAACCGATAGAAAACCAGATGAAGTCGACTCCTAGTCCCCGCGTACGCTTCTTGGCAGTGCTCGCCGTGATTCTCGTCGCCGGTGTCGGCATCTACTTGCTCATCGACGGCTCGAGTGGATCGAACTCTGCGAGCAACGCGGCTGGGACTCAGGTGCCGCCGAGCACGACGACGCAGACTCAGACGACCGCAAAGCAAAACCCTAAGTCACATCAGCGCAAACGCAAGACGTCCGTCGAAGGAGCAGCCGCACTCGACGCCGCTCTCGTGGCTCATCCTGTTGTCGTCGTCTCGGTATACGCGCGCAACGTCGTCACAGACAACGAGGCCATGCAAGAGGCCAAGGCCGGGGCAGCCGAGGTCGGCGCCGGGTTCGTCGCCTTCAACGTCTATGACGAGAAACTGGCGCGGCAGCTAGGGGACTTGCTCGGTGGCAGCTCCCAGGTGGCCAATCCAGCGGTGCTCTTCTTCAAGCGGCCGCGCAAACTAGCCTTCGAGCTGCAAGGATTTGCCGACAGCCAGGTGGTTGCCCAGGCGGCCCACAACGTCTACCCCTACGAAGAGCCCTGGGTGAGCGAAGCGAATAAGGCTTGCGGGCGCTTCACGGCTCCGCTCGCGACGGCGATGACTAAATCCAAGAGTGCCAACATAAACACCGCAGCGGGCCGAAGCAAGACCGCCGCAGCACTAGACGAGGTCATAGCTTTACTCAATCAGGTAACGAAATCGCTAAGCGCGGTCAGGACCAACGTGAGCGCGGCCAAAGACTACGCTCAGTTCGTCTCCGACCTACAGCAGCTCGCAACCGACATGAGCTCCGAGGCAGCGGCGCTCCGTCGCAACGATCTGACGACCACCAAGGCGATCCTACAAAAAGAAGTGACGCTGGCAGAAACAGCGAGCAGTCTCGCTACGAACCTTCAGATCACCAGCTGCGCCCCGTGAGCGATCTCGCCGACGAATACGGTCTCCGCGCAATCGCCAAGGGCGGGTCGAAGAAGGGCGGCGCCAAGACGTCCAAGGAGAGCTTTCATCGCCACGCCAAGAAGGACGGGCGCCGTGTCGTGATCCTGCGCCTGTTCGAGCGCGACGAGCAATTCGTGGTCGAGTGCGACGTGTACCCGACGAACAGCTTGCGCGTCGAGCCGCTACATCCGGGCCCGTACCACTTCGGCTCGCAAGATGAAGCGGCCTCCTATATCGAGGAGGCGCTACTCGCGCTCGAGTACCTCGGCTGCGAGGTCAGTTAGCGCGCTCGCGTATAGGTACTGCCTTCAAGCTCCCGAGCGCGCGAAAGGGACACGGACGCCGGCCGGCTTTCAGCCGCTCGCAACCTCTCGACGCACGTCAGCTAGACGCTCTCGTCTCCGGAGAACATGCGTCCGCGCGAGTTGGAGCCACTCCAGCCGGTGTCGTTCTGCTCGACATCGATCGAGACGATCGTCTCCGGACGCAGGAAGCGGCCACCGATGAAAGGCCAGCCACCACCTTCCTTCATCTCGGCGAATTGCTTGACGACCTCGCCAGCCCGTTCTTGCGCCTTCTCGATGCTGCCGAAGACCCCTATCTGCATCCGATCGCCGTCTGCGAGGCGCAACACCAGCTCGTACTCACCCCGACCGGCGTCTGCGATATCCGGAGTAACGGCCGGCTCGGACGAAACGTCACTGGCACTACCAGCCCCGAATTGCTCGGCCCGCGCGGCGGTATCGCTCGCCCAGTCCGGAGACTCAGCGCCGGGTTCCGCGCCGACAGGCTCGGGCTCAGCAGACTCGGTGGCTTCCATCGGCTCNNCCGGCTCGGCGACCTCCACTTCTGCGGCCGGCGTCTCCGCCGCCTCGAGATCGTCGGTAGGAGATTCTGGCGCAGCTTCGAAAGGCGGCGCGCTCTCGACCGGCGTTTCGCTATCGCTGGCAACGGGCTCTGACTCGCCACCCGCGGCGTCAGCCGTGATCACGTTGACTTCGTCTCGCATCCAGACGGGCGTCGTGGCCAACGGATCCTCTTCGCCTGACGGCGAGCTCGCCACGTCTTCGACCGGCGCGGGCGGCTGCTCGGGCGCTCTCTCTTCGATATCCGGCGCGACCGGCTCCGGAGTGGCCTCCGGATACGACTCCTGAAGAGGCGCCTCCCAGGCCTCGGCGGGCGGCTGTTCGGCCTCGAGCGCAGCGTCGGGCTCATCGGCGCCGAGATCGGAAACCTCAGGTGCCGACTCCGTTGCCGGCGGTCCCGTCTCTCCAGCCTGCCAGGCGCTTCCCTCTAGCAGCGAGGAATCGTCGTAGTAGCCATAGTCGCCCATTTGCACCTCCTTGGGTAGCTGTTCCTCGGGCCTCGTGATCGCTTCGGGCTGTGGTATGGGCTGGTATTCCGAGAAGGTCGGATAGTCGACTTCCCCTTCGGCGATGATCGGGTGAATCTCCTGTGCCGGAAGATCAGGCGCAGAAACGGAAGTCTCCTGGTCGGTTGATCCGATCGCTGCCAGCTCGGGCGTGATCGGTTCCAGCTCGGGAGCGGTCTCCGGCGGGACGGGCTCGGCCGGAAGATCGTCCGGCGAGTACTGCGCGGCCGCGGCCGGCGCTACCACTAAGCCCGGAGCCGGAGCGCCTCCGAGCACCTCATCGATCAGACGCGCGAGCACACTCGGCGCCGCAACGACAAAGCTGACCTCGGGACCAAGTTGGGCCCGCAGCCGCCCCATAGCCGCTTCGTCCGGATCGGCCATGGCGACCACCGGTACGCCGAACTCGGCCACGATCGGTAGCGCCATCTCCGCACGAGCACCGTCGTAGCTCATGGCTTGCGCCAGCTCGCGATCGATCGCGATCTTGCCGAGATCGGCGTAGGGCAAGCCCTTCTGTCCCGCGAGCAGACGGCTCAGATCCTCTTCGCTCAACCAGCTGCGCGAGAGCAGCACCTCACCCAGCCGCTTGCCCGAGCGGAGCCCCTCGGCGAGCGCATCCTCGAGCTGCTGCGGAGCGATCAGCCCAGCCCGAAAGATGAGCGTCCCGAGCGGCATGTCAAGCATCTCGTCAGCGCCCTCCACGGGCCTGAACTGAGACTCCACCGGTGGCTCGGCCTGGGCCTCGGGTGCGAGCGGCGGCTCACTGATTATCGGCACCTCCGGTGGGGGCGCGGTTGCAGGCGCCGCCGGGACAGGCTCGGGAGCCGACGGCCCGGGTTCATTCTCTTGTCGACGACGAAGAAAGGGCACTCCTCAGGCCTCCGCAATCACCGGCGCCCGACGTCGAGCGCGTTGACACGCACACTGTAGCGCCGAGCTTTAGGTTGCAACGACACGAGCTAGCTCCTCGATCGAAGTCAATCCCTGAGCGACCTTGTCCATGCCCTCATCCCACATCGTACGCATACCCAATTCAATCGCGCGGGTTCTCAGCTCCTCATGCGAAGGCTTTGTCGCCGAGTAAGCGGCCAGATCGTCGCTCATGTTCAGGAACTCGAAGACGCCGAGCCGGCCCTTGTAGCCAGTCTGGTTACAGCGCGGGCAGCCGACCTTTCGATAGAAGGCCATCCCATCGAGCCGAGCGGCCTTGTCGGGCGAGACGTTCGCCGCGACCATCTCGCCGACCGAAGGCGTGTACATCTCGGCGCAGTTCGTGCATAGCTTCCGCGCTAGGCGTTGGGCCAGAACACCCGAGACGGCGGCGCTGGTGAGGAAGGGTTCGACGCCCATCTCGTTCAGGCGCGTGAGCGCGCTCGGAGCATCGTTGGTGTGCAGAGACGAGAGCACCATGTGCCCGGTGAGTGCCGCCTCGATTGAGATCTTGGCCGTCTCGGGGTCACGGATCTCCCCCACCATCAAGACGTCGGGGTCGGCACGCAAGATCGAGCGCAGCACAGCCGCAAAGGTCAATCCAGCCTTGGTGTTGATCTGAACCTGGTTGATGCCCTGAAGCCGGTACTCAACCGGGTCCTCGACCGT
>PMXT01000171.1 GCA_003170995.1 Actinomycetota bacterium
TACGACTACCTGCGCCTGTTCTATGCGCGTGTCGGCAGGCCGCACTGCCCCGTCTGCGGTCGTCCGATCGCCGGCCAGTCGATCGACACCATCGTCGACCAGGTGCTGCGTCTGCCCGAGGAGACGCGCTTCACGGTCAACGCGCCGGTGGCGCGCGACCGCAAGGGCGAGTTCAAGGATCTGCTCGAGCACCTGCGCGCCGAGGGGTTTACGCGTGTGAAGGTCGACGACGAGCAGCGATTGCTGGAAGAAACGATCGAGCTGGACAAGAAGTTCAAGCACACGATCGAGGTGGTGGTCGACCGGTTGGCGATGAAGCCCGACCTGCGTACGCGCCTGACCCAGTCGATCGAGACCGCCGCTCAGCTGGCGGAAGGGCTGGTCACGATCGACGTGCTGGGCGGCGAGCCGCTGACCTTCTCCGAGAATCTGCTCTGCCCCGAGCACGGCATCGGCCTACCCGAACTGGAGCCGCGTGTCTTCTCCTTCAACTCGCCGCACGGCGCCTGTCCGCACTGCACGGGGCTCGGCTCGCAGCAGGAGATCGATCCCGAGCTGGTCATCCCCGATCCGACTCTCTCGATCAGTGAGGGTGCGGTCGCTCCCTGGCCGGTGGGGCACAACGGCTACTACGAGGCGATCATCCAGGGCCTTACCGAGAGCTACGGGATCGATCTCGAGACGCCCTGGCAGGAGTTGCCGGAGCGCGACAGGAGCCTCGTTCTCGACGGCACCAAGGGCGAGCGCATCCACGTCAGCTACCGCAACCGGATGGGCTTCCGGCGCTCGTACTCGACCTCCTTCGAGGGTGTGCTGACCAATCTCTCGCGCCGCTACCGCGAAACCGACTCCGAGAGCTCGCGCGAGAAGATCGAGGAGTTCATGAGCTTGAGACCGTGCCCGCAGTGCCATGGCGCCCGGCTCAAGCCCGAGGTGCTGGCGGTGACCGTCGGCGGCAGGAACATCCACGAGTTCACCCGCATGTCGGTGGCGCGGGCGCGCGTCTTCCTGGAGAACCTGGGATTGAGCGAGACCGAGCTTCTGATTGGCGAGCGGATCATCCGCGAGTTCCGCGCCCGGCTGACCTTCCTCGACGACGTCGGTGTCGGCTACTTGCAGCTCGATCGCGCCTCGGCGACCCTGTCGGGAGGAGAGGCGCAGCGGCTGCGCCTGGCGACGCAGATCGGCTCACAGCTGGTCGGCGTCCTCTACATTCTCGACGAGCCCTCGATCGGACTGCACCAGCGCGACAACGGGCGCCTGATCGTCACGCTCGAGCGGCTGCGCGACATCGGCAACACGGTGATCGTGGTCGAGCACGACGAGCAGATGATGCGCTCGGCCGACTGGATCGTGGACATGGGGCCCGGCGCCGGCGAGCACGGGGGCGAGGTCGTGGCCGAGGGGCACGCGGATCTCATCTCCGAGACGCCCGGCTCGGTCACCGGCGACTTCCTCTCACACCGCCGCTCGATCGCGGTGCCCGAGCGACGAATCGAGGAGCGCGGCTCTTTCCGCGTGCTCGGCGCCCGTCAGCACAACCTGAAGGGCATCGACGTCGAGTTTCCGCTCGGCAAGTTCGTCTGCGTGACCGGCGTCTCGGGCTCGGGCAAATCCACGCTGGTAAACGAGATCGTCTATAAGGCGCTTGCCAACCGCCTGCAGCGGGCGCGGGTCAAGCCCGGAGCGCACGACGAGATCGAGGGGATCGAGGCCTTCGACAAGGTCATCGACATCGACCAGGCGCCGATCGGGCGCACGCCGCGCTCCAACCCGGCCACCTACACCGACCTGTTCACGCACATCCGCGAGCTCTATTCGCTCACTCCCGAGGCCAAGGTGCGCGGCTACCGGCCGGGGCGCTTCTCCTTCAACGTGCGCGGCGGCCGCTGCGAGAACTGCCGCGGCGACGGCCAGATCAAGATCGAGATGCACTTTCTGCCCGATGTCTACGTGCCCTGCGAGACCTGCCACGGGCGCCGCTACAACCGCGAGACGCTCGAGGTGCACTTCAAGGGCAAGTCGATCGCAGACGTGCTCGAGATGTCGGTCGAGGAGGCACTGCAGTTCTTCGTCAAGATCCCCAAGATCCGCCGCCGGCTGCAGACGCTGCACGACGTCGGGCTCGACTACGTCAAGCTGGGCCAGCCGGCGACGACGCTCTCGGGCGGCGAGGCCCAGCGCGTCAAGCTGGCCGCAGAGCTGTCGAAGATCGCCACCGGGCGCACCCTCTACATCCTCGACGAGCCCACCACCGGCCTGCACTTCGCCGACATCGAGAAGCTGCTCGAGGTGCTGCAGCGCCTGGCCGACGCGGGCAACACGGTGGTCGTGATCGAGCACAACCTGGACGTGATCAAGCAGGCCGACTGGATTATCGACCTCGGCCCCGAGGGCGGCGAGGAGGGCGGCGAGGTACTCGCCGTCGGCACGCCCGAGCAGATCGCCCAGGTGGAGGCGAGTCACACCGGGCGCTATCTGCGCCAGGTTCTACCTCGGCGTGTGGCTGCGGCCTAAGCGAGTGTTCGGGCACGAAAAACGGGGTCAGGCCAAGGTGGGCGAACGCTGGTGAAGATCGCAATCGCACTCGCGATCACGGTGGTCTCGGCCTGTTGTCTCGACCTTGGGGATCTAACTCAGTACAGCGTTGCCTCGAAGCTGCCGGCGCTCTCGCTTCGCCGGCCGATTGCCTCGCTGAGATCGCTGCTCGGCAACTATCGCTGGCTCGCGGGCATCTGTCTCGAGGCGGTCGGCTGGCTCCTTTACGTCGGTGCGCTGGCCCTGGCGCCGCTGTCGCTCGTGCAGGCGACCGCCGCCGGTGGTATCGGCATCCTCGCGATCATGGTCTCCCGCTTCACGCATATCCCACTGACGACAAAGGAACGGATCGGTGTGGTGGTATCGGTCATGGGCCTGGCGCTGCTCGGCGTCAGCCTGCTCGGCGAACACGGCAACGGCTCTACCGCCGGTTACCTCTGGGTCGGCGTCTGGCTTGTCGCTTCCGCGAGCATCGCCGTCGTCTGCGCGGGGCTGCTCGGACACGTAATTGGGGGCGGGCCGGCCTGGGGTATTGCCGCGGGCATTCTCTTTGCGGCTGGGGATGTCTCGACGAAGATGGCCGTCGCAGGTGGGCCCGAGAACATCTTCGTCTTCTCGGTCTGCCTGATCGTTTTCTACGTCGTCGGGACGCTCGTCTTGCAGGCCGGCTTTCAGAGAGGGGGTGCGCTCACGACGGTGGGCCTCGCGACACTGATCACTAACGCGCTGCCGATCGCAGCCGGGATGACCGTCTTCCAGGAGCCGCTCCCGGTGGGCTGGATCGGCGCGGCGCGCATCGCCGCCTTCGCCGCGGTCGTTGTCGGAGCTGTCCTCCTCGCCGCGCGCACGAAGGCGACGAAGCCACGCTCAGCGGGTTAAGAAGCGCGAGATCTCGCCTCGAGCCCCGCGCGAACGGACTATCTTCACCGATCGCTGCCAGATTGCCGCAGCCCGCGACCGCCTAAGGAGTGCCAAAGCTGTGGCTCTCTAGCCTTCGCGAGCGTGCTACTCCGTGATCGCAGTGCGACTCTCGAGCGCCGCCTCGAACTCCGCCAGCTCCTCTTCGTCCGTCGAGTAGGAGTGCTCGTCGTCGGGGAAGGTGCCGCTTCTGACTTCCTCGACGTCGGAGGTGAGCGCGTCTCCGATCTCGCCCGATAGGTCAGTGGCGATCGTCTGCTGGAACCAGCGTGAACGGCTTCCCGCGCGGCGAGCGCAAGGCCCGGAAATGCCGCTCGTCGAGCGTAAGGATTCGTTCCGTCCTGTAACGCCCAGCCAGCACCACCAGCGAAGCGTCGGCGATACCGATTCCAAGGTCGTAGTACTGAGTGATGACAACCGCCGCGGCTCGGACGTCGTCGCCGTCGAACGCGGCGATCTCGTATGCACCGGCGGCGACCTCACCGAGGAAGGCAAGCTCGGCTTCGACGGTTCCTCTGGTGGTAATCAGGTAGTCGAGCTCGGTCAGTACGAAGGGCGAGAGAACGAGCGGCGCGGCCTCACTGGCGAGTACGTTACGTGCAGCTTCGTGGTGTGGCTGGTCGGGATTGAGCGCGGCAAAGAGGCCGCTGGTGTCGAGTAGGATCACCGCTCGCCGAAGCCCTGCAGCGCTTGATCGAAGTCCACGATTGCCGCGACCGCGCCGTTTGCGAAGAGCGGCGCCTTTGGACGAGGATGCTCGCGCTCACTGGTGAAGCGATCGATCGCCTCTCGGATGACCTCGGCTTCGGAGCTTTGCTTCTCCTCGGCGACTCGCTCGAGTCGCGCCTTGAGTACGTCAGGCAGGTAGACGGTGGTCTTCTTCATGCCATACATCATGCCATACGTATGGCGGACACACAAACGCACGCATGAACCGGTTAATCGCGAACTCGCGTACTGCTCTCGAGCGCCGCCTCGAACTCCGCCAGCTCGTCTTCGTCCATCGAGTAGGAGTGCTCGTCGTCGGGGAAGGTGCCACTGCGTACCTCTTCGGCGTAGGAGGTGAGCGCGTCTCTGATCTCGCCCGAGAGGTTCGCGTAGCGCTTGACGAAGCGCGGCAAGTGCCCCTCGGTCAGCCCGAGCAGGTCGTGGTAGACGAGCACCTGGCCGTCGCAGTCGGGCCCTGCGCCGATGCCGAAGGTCGGAATCTCGAGCGTCTCGGTGATGCGGGCGGCGACAGCGGCCGGCACCGCTTCGAGTACGAGCGAGAAGCAGCCGGCCCGTTCCAGCTCGAGTGACTCGTTGACCAACTCGAGCGCGCGCGCCGCCGTCTTGCCCTGCGTCTTGAAGCCGCCGAGCATGGTCGCCGACTGCGGCGTCAGGCCGATGTGCCCCATCACCGGAATACCGGCGGCGACGATCGCGTGGGCGCGTGAGACCGAGGTGCCGGCGCCCTCGAGCTTGACTACGTCGGCGCCGCCCTCCTTGACGAAGCGAACTGCGTTCGAGACGGCCTCCTCGTCGGACACCTCGTAAGAGCCGAAGGGCATGTCGCCGACGACGATCGGGCGGCTCGCGACGCGGGCGACCGTGCGGGTGAGGAAGAGCATCTCCTCGACGGTCACCGGCACGGTGGTCGACTCGTGCCCGAGCACCACCATCGCGGCCGTGTCACCGACCAGCAGGATGTCGATGCCGGCGTCCTCGGCGAAGCGGGCACCGGGGGAGTCGTAGGCGGTGACCATGACGATCTTCTCGCCGCGGCGCTTCTTGGCGACCAGCTCGGGCAGCCCGAGCTTCCCCGGAGGCGGAGTGCTCATTTGCTCGTTCCTTTCAGGAGAATGTTGTCGATCAGGCGCGTCTTCCCGACCTGAACCGCGGCCAGCAGGCGCGGCCCGGCGTAGTCGGCCGAGGCGACGTACTGGGTCTTGAGGCCCGGCTCCTCGTCGAGCGCGGCGCGCGCCACGACTACCGGGTCGTCACCGTCCCGCGCGGCTTCGGCTCCGAGCGCGAGTGCTCGCGGTAGCGCCAGCGCGATTCTGCGCTCGGTGGGAGAGAGGTAGGCGTTGCGTGAGGAGAGCGCCAGGCCATCGTCGTCGCGCACGGTCTCGACGACACGGATCTCCAGCTCCAGATCGAGATCGCGCACCAGTCGCTCGATCACGGCCAGCTGCTGGGCGTCCTTGGCGCCGAAGTAGGCCGTGTTCGGGCGCACGATGTTGAAGAGCTTGAGACAGATGGTGGCGACGCCGCGGAAGTGCGTGGGTCTGATCACTCCCTCCAACTCGAGCGCGAGCCGCTCCGGCTCGACCCAGGTCTCGAAGCCCCGCGGGTACATCTCCTCGGGAGAGGGCGCGAAAAGGAAGTCGACGCCTTTCGCGCGTGCCAGCTCGAGGTCGCGCGCCTCGTTGCGCGGGTAGCGCTCGAGATCCTCGCCCTGCCCGAACTGACTGGGGTTGACAAACAGGCTGCAAACGACGGTGTCGCAGTCCTCGCGCGCGGCGCGAAGTAGGGCCAGATGCCCGTCGTGGAAGGCGCCCATAGTCGGCACCAGCCCGATATGGCCGCCGCGACGCGGCTCGAGCGCACTGCGCAGCTCGTCCTTGGCACGAACGACCTTCATGCCGGCCGACTTCTGTTTGTCTGACTCATACCCTTGCTCCAGTTCCGATGCGGATACCGGGCGTTTATTCATCCTCAGTCTAGTTGGCCCGCGCGAGGTGACGGGAGATCGCGGTGCCTCATTGAGCGCGGCCGGTTTCCAGGCACGTTCCATAATCGGCGCGAACTCGGTACGAAGTCGTGTTCTCCTCGCCTTGGCAGGACGATACTGTGGAACCACCCCGCGGGCGGGTGGCTCGGTGGCGGGCGAATAGAGAAGTGCCCTTGTGGCATCGGCCGTCTGGTCAGCGCCCGTTCGCGGCAAACCATGATCCGTGCCGCTGGCCCGAGATCTGGAGCTCCAACTACACTGCGAGAGATGCCGATCTACGAATACGTCTGCATGAAATGTGAGCAGCATTTCGAGGAGCTCGTGCACGGGGACGAGACGCCCGCTTGCCCCTCCTGCGCGGCGACGAACGTGACCCGCAAGTACTCGAACTTCGCCACCAAGGGAGGTCCGAGTAAATCCTGCGGGAGTTGCTCGAGCGGCAACTGCGGTGGCTGCGGTGGCGGCTGCTAGCCGCAGCGACGAGCTCGAGGCGCTGCACGCCAGCGTCTCCAATTGCACTGCCTGTCGTCTGGCCGAGACACGTAACCAGGTTGTCTTCGGCTCCGGCAATCCCGCCGCCGAGCTGATGTTCGTGGGCGAGGCGCCCGGCTTTCACGAGGACCAGCAGGGCCTTCCTTTCGTCGGCGCCGCCGGCAAGCTGCTCGAGCGGCTGCTTGCGGGTATCGGGCTCGCGCGCGACGACGTCTTCATCGGCAACGTGCTGAAGTGCCGTCCGCCCGGTAATCGCGACCCCCTCGCCGACGAGATCGAAGCCTGTCAGAACCACCTCTTTCGCCAGATCGAGCTGATCCAGCCGCGCGTGGTCGCGACGCTGGGCAACTTCGCGACCAAGCTCCTCTCCGGCAACCCGACCGGGATCACGCGCGTACACGGACGCGAGCAGAACGTACGTCTGGGGCGGAGCGAGGTACTGCTCTACCCGATCTACCATCCAGCCGCCGCGCTCTACACGCAGGCGATGCTGGGCGTGCTCGAGGAGGATTTCCGGCGCTTGCCGGAGTTGCTCGGGCGAGAGGCGGCGCCTGTCGAGCCGGGTGAGGGAGCCACGGCTGAGATTGCCGCCGAGCCGATCGCGAGTGAGGCCGTGACTCAGCTCGGTCTCTTCTAGTCGTACGTCAGGGCCACAGATCGATCCCGAGCGGTAAAGGCTCTTACCGCATCATGATGTAATGATGCTAAGATGCCGATATGGCGAAAACGCGCACAACGGTGACTCTAGACGAAGGGGTTCTTCGTGCGGTTCGTATTCGAGCCGCTCGAACTGGCAGGCGCGATAGCGAGATCATCGAGGAAGCACTCCGTCAGCAACTCGGGCTCGTTTTCCTGGAGCGAGTCTGGTCGCGAGCAGGACTCGCCGAGGACGAAGCGCTGACCCTTGCTGTCGAGGCGCAGCACGAGGCACGTTGACAGCTGGTGCGGGCGCTACTCGACGCCAATGTTCTGGTTTCGGCGTTGCTGTCGAATCGAGGCGCGCCGGCGCGGTTGGTCGAGCGCTGGCTCGCCGGCGAGTACGAGCTCGTCGTCTGCGAGCGACTACTTAGTGAAACCGCCTCGACGCTCGCTTCGCCGAAGGTAAGCTCGCGACTCGAGACGGAAGACGCCGCCCCTTTCATCCGGCTGTTGCGTGAGCTCGGCGACGTCGTTCCCGATCCCATTGAGCCGCCACCTCTACGATCGCCTGATCCAGGCGATGATTACCTGCTAGCGCTCGCCGCACGAGAGCAGGTGATGCTCGTCTCCGGCGATGGCCATCTGCTCGGCCTCTCGGAGTTCGCACCCATCTTCGCTCCGCGAGCCTTTCTCGACACGCTCGAGGCCGAGACGAACCGCTGAGTATCCCCGGTAGCCTTCGTGTATGGAGCTCGTAAGCAGTTCCGCCGCTGAAACCGAGCGCCTTGCGGGCGAGCTGGCCGAGACGCTCGAGCCGGGCGACGTCGTTACGGTCGCCGGCGAGCTCGGTGCCGGCAAGACAACCTTCGTCCGCGGCGCCTGCCGGGCGCTCGGCGTCGAGGGGCCGGTGACGAGCCCGACCTACACGATCGGGCATCGCTACTCGGGCCGCCTGACCGTCTCTCATCTCGATCTCTATCGCTTCCGAAGTGTCTCGCCGGCAGAGTGGGGCGACCTCGAGCCGTACTTTTCCAACGCCGTGGTCTTCGTGGAGTGGCCGGAAGCCGGCGCAGGCGCTCTTCCACAACCACGCGCCGCGGTCACGATCGAGCACGACGACGGAACTCGCAGGCGGATTACCATCGACAGTTCAGACTCAACTTTGCTCGCAGGTCTCGATCGTGCTCACACTCGCCCTTGACACCGCCACTCCACGTTCGAGCTGCGCCCTTGTGAAGGATGGGAAGCTGCTCTGCGAGCGCGAGACGAAAGCCGTCGCCGTGCTCGCCGTGGCGGACACGCTTCTTGCCGAGGCGGGCTTCGTCACCGGCGATCTCGACCGGATCGTGTGTGGCACCGGGCCGGGCAGCTTCACCGGGATTCGCATTGGCCTTGCGGTCGCGCGTGGTCTGGCTCTGGCTCTCGATCTTCCGCTGGCTGGCGTCTCGAGTCTCGCGGCGCTGCAGGAAGGAGCGCCCGGCGCTCTGCCCATCATCGACGGCAGCCGCAAGGAGATCTTCACGCTGGTCGGAGGCGAGCCCGCCGTGATGAGACCGGAGGATCTCCAGCTCGAGGCGGGAGCAGTCTGTGTCGGCGACGGCGCCCTTCGCTACCGCTCCTTGCTCGAGGCGGCCGGTGGCGAGGTTCCTCCCGATTCCAGCGAGCTGCATCTGGTCAGAGCTCGTTTTCACGCTCGGCTGGCCACTGACTTCGGCCCGGCCGAGCGGGTCGAGCCGCTCTACCTGCGCGTCCCCGACGCCGAGAAGGCACTCGAGCGCTGATGAGCGATCCAGACCGCGAGCCGCAGTGGCGACCTGAGATAGCTCCGCTGGAGTTCGCTCACATCGATCAGGTAGAGGTGATCGAGAAGCTCTCTTACGGGATGCCGTGGTCGCACGCCATGTTCGCCGGCGAGCTGATCAAATCGAGCTCGATCTGCCTCGGAGCCTTCCGGCTGGGGCGGATGATCGGCTACCTGATCGTCTCGCGCTACGCCGACGACTGGCACATCATGAACCTCGCGGTCGATCCGGCCTGGCGCCAGCGCGGCGTAGCCAGGCAACTGCTCGAGAACTTCCTCGCGCGCACCGCAGGCGGTTACGAGCGCGGCTACACGCTCGAGGTGCGAGTCTCGAATGACGAGGCGATACGGCTCTACGAGCGCCTCGGCTTCGAGGCTCGCGGTGTCCGGCGCGGCTACTACCTGGACAACCACGAGGACGCCGTGATCATGTGGAAGGACGCTTGAGCGCCGAAACTGTGTGCGCCCGGTTTGGTGAGCTTTCCGAGCCCGTCGAAGCCCGCCTCGGCGCGCTGCAATAGGCTTCGGCGGGGGAGACACGTATGCCGGAGACCGTTCCCAGACAGCGTCAGGTGATCGAACGAGCTCGCTTGCTTCGCATGCTCGACGAGTCGTCGACGCGTCTCGTCCTGCTCGTGGCGCCTGCCGGCTACGGGAAGACGACGCTCGCGCGTCAATGGCTCGAGAGCCGCGAGATCGAACATGCCTGGTACTCGGTTGGCTCCGAAGGAGCCGATGTCGCCGCCGTGGCAACGCAGATAGCGAAAGCCTTCGACTGCTTTGTCCCAGGCGCCGGTGAGCGGATGCTGATCCGCCTCAGCGTTTCGCCCAGTCCCGAGGCCGACGTGGATATCCTTGCCGAGCTGCTTCTCGGGGAGCTCGAGGACTGGCCCGAGAACGCCTGGTTCGTGCTCGACGACTACCAGGAGCTGGCGAGCTCGAAGGCTTCGAGACGTCTGATCGACCAGCTTGTCCGTTGCTCGCGGCTACCGATCCTCGTCACCAGTCGGCGGCGCCCGGCCTGGGCCACTCCCCGGACACGGCTCTATGGCGAGGTGCTCGAGCTCACCCGCTCCGAGCTGGCGATGACGAGCGGGGAGGCGCTGGCCGCTCTCTCCTCGCTCGAACAGGGCCAGAAACAGCGGCTGGTCGAGCTGGCCGACGGCTGGCCGGCTGTGCTCGGGTTGGCGAGTCGCTCCCGGTCTCTCTCCTTGCCCGGGGATACCTTGCTTCCGGTCCTGTACGAGTACATCGCAGAAGAGCTGTTCGACGAGGCTCCGCCGCCGATGCAGAAGCTCCTCTGCCAGCTAGCCACGGTCGCGGGAGTGTCGCGGGAGTTGGCAGACGATCTCGTTGGCTACGAAGCGGCGCTCGAAGTGCTCTCGGAGGCCGAGGATCGTGGTTTTGTGACCGCCGGGAGGCAGCGCTGGACGGTCCATCCCCTCCTGCGCGCATTCCTCAGGCAAAAGCTGCGGAGCCGTCCCGACGTCGAGCAGCTGGTTGCCACCGTCATCGACTCGCTCACGAAGGACAGGGACTGGAACGAGCTCTGGGAACTGATCCGCTACCTCGATCGCCCCGATCTGCTGCCGAGCCTGATCGAGTCGGCCCTACCCGAGTACTGCGACGGCCGGCGCCTGATCACTCTCGAGGTGTGGAAGAACTTCGGCCGGGAGAAGGGATTGGATTCGCCTCTGCTCGATCTCGTGGAGGCGTATCTGGCCCTCGTATCCGGCAACTTGGCGGAGGCGTACGGACTGGCCACGCAAACCACTCGCCGCTTGGAGACGAAGTCGCCCGTACGCTGGCTCGCGCTCGAGACGGCTGCAAAGTGCGCGCGCGATACCGAAGGGCCCGAATCCGCCGTCGACCTGTACATGGAGGCGTTCAAGGAAGCCGGAGGTGGTGCAGACCACGTCATGTTGCTCTGGGGCGCGTTTTCCTGCGCGATCGATATCGAAGATCACCGCTGTGCCACCATCTACGCGGAGCTCGAAGAGCTTGCCGAGCATTCTGTCGAGGCGCAGGTGGTGTGTGCGACCGCATCCATCGTGTTGAGCATGCTCGAGGGGTTGTCGCCGACTGGCGCGAGATGGAAGTCCGATGTGCCGGCCCTCATCGATCGTGTCAGTCCAAACGCTTGGATGGGCTTCCTCGCGATCCAGACTACACGGCTGACGAATAGCGGCCGCTATCAGGAAGCGGCCGTTGTCAACCGTAGGTTAATGACGGAGGTTCGAGAACGGAGATTGGATTTTCGTCTGCCGTTCGTGTACCTGCGCGAAGCCGAGATCGAGATGGGGGAGAGGCGCTTTCGCCACGCCGTGGAACTCATCCAGCTCTCTGCCAAGCTAGCGAAGAACGAGCTCTGGTTCGTGAAGGCGTTCAGTTACATAGATTCGACCTACCTCGAGATCGCTCAAGGGAGAGCAGAAGAGGCGCTCTCGGCGAGCGTTCCGGATATCGAGTCGATGAGTCAAAGTCTGGCCTGTATCTGTAAGGGCGCCAAGGCGCTCGCTGCGGCCTGCGCCGGGCAAGTCGAGTACGCGGAGCAACTCGTCGCCGGAATCGAAGACTCGACGATAGACGCCGAAGCGAGGACGCTCGTCAAGCTCGCCAAGCTGGTGAATGCGGTCGCCTTCGACTCCGACGAAAAACAGCAAGCTTGTGTCGAGACGCTCGAGTACGTGCAGCGCTTCAAGATCTGGAACCCTTTCATCTGGGCCTATCGCGGCTGCCCGGATCTCCTTTCCGTAGTCGCGACTCTCCCAGAGCTCGCGGCGACGGTAGGCGAGGTTATGCTCGCAGCCCGAGACCGGCGTCTCGCCGTCCGTTACGGCATTCCGATCCCGGAAGGAGCGGAGTGCGACCGGGAGGAAGTGCTCTCCAAGCGCGAACGAGAGGTTCTCGCGCTCCTAGCGGACGGACTTTCCAACAGGGAGATCGCCAGAGAGCTCTTCATTAGTGAAGTGACGGTCAAGGTTCATCTCCGTCACATCTACAAGAAACTGGGTGTACGCAATCGAACCGAGGCGGTTCTCGGGGCGACTTATCCTCATTCCGAGCCGCGCTCTTAGAACTCGAATCGGAATGACGACCCGCCGAGCGCGGTCAGACGGCAGAGTGCTTCTTTTTGATTCGAGTTCTTACTCGCTCCGTCGTAGTGCTGTTCTCGCTGTTCGAGGGAAGTACGGTGAACGAGAAGCGAAACTCACCGTGTTCCTAGCCATTATCGGACCGTCGATCATCCAACGCATCTCGGTGCAGGAGAACACCTAGCGGAGCGGCAGCGGAGGGCTTCCGAGAAGCCCTCCGCTGCCACATCTCCCACGGCGACTCCTGAGATAGTCGGTCTCCTCGGGTCTTCATCGAGAGCTACCTACCTGTGCCGCGAGAGAGAAGGTGCTCTTTCTCGCACCATCTTCTTGGGAGAATTGCCCACTAGCTATGTATCGTGACGCAAGCACTAACGTCATTAGGATAATTGTACCCATCCACTAGCCAATAAGTACAGACAGAGTCTCCATTAGGCAAGGTGCGAGCCGGAGTCGGAATCCAATCGGCGTTTATGGTCCATGAAAAATGCGCTGTCCAACATTTCTGGGAGCTTAAATGACTGCTGAGGTATCCCATCGTGTCGTAGTCCCATGCTGTAGCGCATCCAACTGAGTAAGCAGGAACCCAATAGGAACTCTGGATTTCAGTGACCTTAAGACCAGTGCCGATAACATTAATACCTACACCGCCGTTGTAATGCCAACCGGAAGTAGCGGAGGCTGATGAAACCACGCCGAGCGCAACGACTGCAAACAGTAACGCGGCGATAACAGTACGTCGCCATCTTGATGACATGATGATCTCCTATCTGTATGACATAGATACTGCGTTCTACATATAGACACGTGAATCGGCGACCAGTGTTACACGGCATTGTAGGACATGTCACCGAAAGACAACAAGATGGCCATTAAGGACATGGCTCGAAAAGACATGTCGGGAAAATACTGACGATATCGACTGATGTAATGCGACTAGCGAGTGATCAAGTCTGAATAGAGCGCCGAGTCGAGCTAGCGCGGGGGGACGTAGAAGTCGGCGGGATCGCGGGATTGCCCAACCGGTAGGCTGAACGTAGGGACCGATCCGAGATGATCCTGGCGATCGAGACATCCTGCGACGAAACCGCGGCGGCGCTGCTGGATAGCTCCGGGCGCCTGCGCGCGAACGTCATCTCTTCCCAGGCCGAGCTGCACGCCCGTTTTGGCGGGGTCGTTCCGGAGGTTGCTTCACGGCGGCACCTGGAACTGATCGAGCCCGTAGTGCGGGAAGCTATGGAAGAGGCCGGAGCGACTCTCGAGCAGCTGGACAGCATCGCGGTCACTCAGGGGCCCGGCTTGATCGGGGCTCTGCTTGTCGGTATCTCGGCCGCCAAGGCGATCGCCTGGGCAAGGGGGCTACCGCTAGTGCCTGTCGATCACCTGCTCGGGCACGTCGCCGCGCTCTACCTCGAGCCGGTCGCGCTCCAGCCGCCCTTTCTCTGCCTGCTGACCAGCGGCGGCCACACGCTGCTTCTGGACGTGCGCGAGCACACCGCTTTCCAGCTGCTCGGTACGACGCTGGACGATGCGGCGGGCGAGGCCTTCGACAAGGGAGCGCGCCTGCTCGGTCTCGGCTACCCGGGTGGCGCGGCTCTCGACAGGCTGGCGCGTGAGGGCGACCCCGGCGCCTATCGGTTTCCGGTCGCCCGCCTGGATGGTCTCGACTTCTCCTTCTCGGGTCTCAAGACCGCTCTGTTCTATGAGGTGCGCGACCTCGAGCCCGCTGAGTTGGAGCGCAGGCGCGCCGATCTGGCGGCTTCATACCAGCATGCGATCGTGCGAGCTCTGGTCGAGCGGACGCTGCAGGCAGCGGAGAGAATCGGTGCTCGGCAGATCGCTGTCGCCGGTGGGGTGGCCGCCAACTCGGAGCTGCGCAAGGCGCTTGCCGAAGCGGCGTTGGCGCCGATCGAGCTGTGCACGGACAATGCGGCCATGATCGCCTCGGCCGCCCGTTACCTGAAGCCAATGCAGCCGCCCGGCTATCTTGACCTCGATGCCTACGCGTCCCGGCAGCTTGCGTAAGTACTTTCGCCTCGCGTTTGTGGCGCTGCTCTTGACCGGCGCCGTCGGGTTTGGGCTCTCGCTGAGGGGAAGCAGCGGCGGGTCGCAGTCGGGAGCAGCTACCGATTGGGCCGGACTGGCCGGGTCGCCGCGCTCGAGTGTTTCGGTCGGCGAGCGTGTCATCGTCGTGCTTCGCGCGCAATCGCTGGCCGATCACGTCAAGGCCGCTGGGGGCCTGGCGAGTGATGTGGAGGAGCGAGACTGGAGCGCAGAGGCGGTCTCCGAGCAGAAGACGATCATCGCCAAGCTCGCCCTACGTGGAGCCGCGATCGAGCCCGATTTCAGCTTCACTCGCGTGATCAACGGGTTCTCGGCCGCGCTCGATTCTGGCTCGATCGCCGTGCTCGAGCACTCGCCCGAGGTGCGAGGCATCTACCCGGTTCGCGTTACCTATCCCACCTCGATCGACGTCGAGTCGCTCGGAAACCCGGCTGCGCTGCTGAGGGGCTATCACACCCAAGTCGCTCTACCGCCCTACGACGGCCGCGGAGTGATGATCGCGTTGCTCGACACCGGCGTCGACCGGTTGCATGAATACCTGCGCGGTCACGTCCAGTCGGGGATAGACATCGTAGGGAACGATCCCGAGGCGAGTGCCGCGCCCAATCCCGTCAACCGCTCCGAGCTCGAGCGCCACGGTACGCAACTTGCCGGGATAATCGTCGGGCCGGCGGCTTTCGGCGGGGTCGCGCCAGGGGCCTCGATTTTGCCGATCCGAGTAGCGGGCTGGCAGCGCGACACGAGTGGCGCCTACCAGGTCTACGGCCGTACCGACCAACTCATCGCCGGACTCGAGCGGGCGGTTGATCCGAACGACGACGGCGACGCTCACGATGCCGCTCGCATAGCTTTGATCGGCGTATCGGCGCCGCTCGCGGGTTTTGACGACAGTCCCGAAGCTCGAGCCGTGTCGGGCGCGGCAGCTCTCGACACGCTCGTCGTCGCGCCGGCCGGAAACGACGGATCGGCCGGACAGGTGCAGGGCTCGATCGGGAGTCCGGGAGGTGCCAGTGACGCCCTGACGGTCGGCGCTCTAGACCTGCGCCAGAAAAGTGAGAACGTGCGCGTTGTCATTCGTAGTGGGCTCGACGTCATCTTCGACAGAGCGGTTTCACTGGGAGGATCGGCGGCACCGAAGATGGCACTCAGTAGGTCGCTTGTTCGCCCGCGCGTGGTCGAGGCAACGACGGGAGGGTTGGAGCCGGCGCTTGACCTGAGTCGTTTCTTCGATAGCAAGGGCTATAGCCTCGTGGCCGGGAAGGCGGCGCTTGTACCTGCCGGTGACGATCCTCGAGGTGGTGCTCGCAACGCCGGGCTGGCCGGCGCGTCGGCGGTGGTTCTCTACGGTACGTCGTTACCAAGCGGAGCCCTCGGCCTCGACGAGAACGTCACTGTGCCCGTGGTCAGCGTCCCCGCCCACGTCGGCGAAGAGGCGAGCGTGAGACTTAGCGAGGGAGAGAAGCTCGAAGTCTCGATCGGGAAACCCTTCAGCGTCCCTAATCCGGACACTGGCGAAATCGCCCCCTTCTCCTCCCAAGGCCTCTCCTTCTCTGGTGAGATAAAACCGAACCTGGTCGCCCCGGGCGTCGGAATCGCCACCGCCGACGCCGGTACGACCGACGAGGGCTTCCCCGCCTTCGCCACCATCAGTGGATCGAGCGCGGCGGCCGCGGTCGTGGCTGGCGCCGCGGCATTACTCACGCAGGCCCGGCCAGATCTGAGCGAGCTCGAGCTGAGATCGCTTCTCGCGACGAGCGCGCGACCGCTCGAGCGGTATCCGCTCACGGCTCAGGGAGCGGGCGCGCTCGATCTGACGGCGGCCGCGCAAACCTCACTTGCTGTGCAGTCACAATCGCTCGTATTTCCGCTCATACGCGGCGCGCGCAAGCACGCCACGCTCGGGCTCGGGCTGCGAAATCTCACCGCCAACAAGCTCGTCGTCGCGGTGAGCGCCAGTCGCGAAGGCAATCCCGACTGGGTGCGGATTCGGGTGAGGCCGCGCCGCCTTCTGATGGGAGCCCACGGACGAAAGACCATCAAGCTGAAGGTCGACCTGGTTGGGAAGGACCGCGGTTCGAGCGCACAGGGCACCGTCATGTTGCTTCTCTCCGACGGTCAGCTGCTTCGCGTTCCCTGGTCGCTGCGGTGCGCCTCGGGCAACAGCAATCTGATCTCCGAAGCCAGTCTTTCGAGTCACGCCTTCAGCGCCTCGGATGGCACCGCGGAATTCCTCACGCTTGGCCTGGGTCGTGTGAGCGGCACCTCGGAGCGCCGGATCGAGCCGGCGGTGAGGGTTGACGTAGGGCTCTGGAACGAGGCAGGCCAGTTCTTGGGTCTGCTGGCGCGGATGAGAGACGTTCTTCCGGGTCGCTACGTCTTTGGGCTCACCGGCCGCAACCCGGCCGGAGTTGCGCTCGCATTGGGCAACTACCGGCTGCAAATCGCGGCCTTTCCGAGCGGCGGCGGCAGGACATCTGCCCGCTCGCTTCGATTCGCGATCACGCCGGCGAAGAGGACGAACACCACAACCACTACGCGTGGGTGAGCACGCCCGCCGGGCTGATACGAACTGCTCTGTCCACCGTGCCAAGGGAGGCGTAGTAGAGCTGCCCCGGCGCGGGAGGCGCAAAGCGTCGCGGACGAGTTGGTCGCCGCGGGCGTGCGTGTCCTCCTCAACTACTCCGAAGCGCTACTGGATGTTACGAGCGATGTCGCAGTGCGGACGTTCAGTCTGGCCGCCGAGCTACTTTCGATGCTCTGCGTCAGCGCGTAACCTGCGTCTGGTGCCCCTCCAGGCAATACCCTCCGGCTTCTGGCCCGCGATCACCCGGCGCGCTGCTGTGCGCTCAGTCGCACCGGTGCCGTCGAGTACCAATACGCCCTGCGACCACCCGAAGAGGCACTAGTGCGCATCCTTCTCTGGCACGGGTACCTGCTTGGTGGAACGGGCTCCAACGTCTACACGCGCTCGCTGGCCCGCGAATGGAGCAGGGCCGGTCACGAGGTGGTGCTCTTCTGCCAGGAGCGGCACTCCGAGCGCTACGACATCGGCACGGCGAGCCTGGTGCGGCCGGAGATCGGAGCGCTACTTCCGGTGTTCGTACTCGACCGCTATGAAGGCTTGGAAGCGCGCCTGCTGCACGAGATGAGCAGGGATGAGCTGAAGCTCTACGTGGAGCTGAACGGCGAGGCGCTCCGGCGCCATCTTCCGGCCGACCTGGTCTTTGCCAATCACGTTCTTCCGGGCGGAGCCGTCGCCGCGGCAGTCGGGGCGCGCTATGCGGTCAAGGCGCACGGCTCGGAGCTCGAGTATTCGATGCGCGGTCGGCCCGAGCTCGAGGAGTGGGGGCGGCACAGCCTCGCGTGTGCAGGTGCGGTCTTCGTCGGCTCCGGGCATATCCGCCGGGCGCTCGAGGAGGTGGTCGGCCCGCAGGAGCGGATCTTCGAGGTTCCGCCGGGCGTGGATATCGAGGCCTTCGTCTCCAAGCCGCGTGAGCAGGCGCTCGAGCTGTTGCTCGAGGAAGCGCGGCGCGATCCGCCCAACCCCGCTGGAGCCGACGAGCGCCTCCCCGACCAGGGCAATGCCGAGCGCTTCGAGGCCTTCTTCTCGCAGCCGGGTGCGACAGTCGTCTATGTCGGCAAACTGCTCGAGAACAAGGGCGTTCACTTACTGCTCGAGGCGCTGCGAGGCCTGGATGCGAAGGCGGTCGTGGTTGGCTTCGGCGACTTTCGGCCTGAGCTGGAGCGGATGGCGGGGCCACGTGTGCTCTTCACAGGCGCGCTCGAGCATCGCCACCTCGTCAATCTGCTGCCGCTCGCGGATGTTGCCGTCACTCCCTCGATCTTCCCGGAGGCTTTCGGCATGGTCGCCGCGGAAGCCGCCGCGGCCGGGGTTCCGCCACTCGTCGCTCGCCACTCCGGTCTGGCCGAGATAGCAGCCCGTCTAGAGCGCGAATATCCGGAAGATCAGCGTGAGCTGGTCAGCTTCGCGAACGGAGACGCTGGCGACCTGCGGATCAAGCTCGAGGCGCTACTGGCACTGCCCGGAGCGCAGCGGGCGTTGCTGGGGAAGGCTGCGCGCCGTGCGGCGGAAGGCTACTGGAGCTGGAAGACAGTGGCCGAGCGGCTGCTCCAGCCCTTTACTATTTGAAGTATCGCCGTGAACCCTTTATTCTTTGAAGCAATGGGCGAGGGACAGACGCTTTCGGTCGACCAGCAACTGGCTTCGGCCTGCGAACGGTTGGAGAATGCGCGCGACTTCACCGTGGCGGTCGAGGAAGAGTTCGCGCTACTCGATCCCGACACGCTCTCGCTCGCCAATCGCTTCGAGGAGCTACAGGCTCATGCCGCGGGGCGGGAGGTCGAGCCACACCTGGTCGGTGAGCTCATCGCCTCCGAGGCCGAGGTGAGAACCGGCCGTTGTGAGAGCTTCGCCGAGGCGGCGGTCGAGATGGGTGAGCGGCGTGAGCAGCTGAACGCGCTCGCCGACGAGTTGCGGATCGTGCTCGGGGCGAGTGGTACCCATCCCTGGAGCCCCTGGCAGGCGCAGAGGATCATCGACACGCCTCACTACCATCGCAACGACGAGCTCCTGCGCTACGTCGTCTGGCGCAACAACACCTTTGGGCAGCACGTTCACGTCGCCATCCACGGCGCCGACCGGGCCGTCCAGGTTGCCAGCGCGATGCGCAACTTCCTGCCGGAGCTGCTTGCGCTCTCGGCCTCCTCGCCCTTCGTCGAGGGTGTGAACAGTGGTCTGCACTCGGCTCGCACGCAGATCTTCACTCGCACCTTTCCGCGTTGCGGCGTTCCGGACGCCTTCGCCGATTGGCGCGAGTACGAGCAGTTCGTGCGTTTCCTTTACCGCACCGGCTCGATCGCAGAGCACACTCAGCTTTGGTGGAGCGTGCGCGTGCACCTTTCCTTCCCGACCGTCGAGGTACGGATCGCGGATGCCCAACCCGATCTCGGCGAGGCGCGCTCACTGGCAGCCTTGGCCTTCTCGCTGGTAGCTCGCTGCGCCAGGGCCGTGGACGAAGGCGAGCCGCTGGTCTGGCAACCACACAGAATGATCGAGGAGAACCTCTGGCGTGCGATTCGCTGGGGCCTCTCCGGCGAGATGATCGACCTGGTAACGGGAGACGTACGGCCGACTCGCGCCGCCCTCGAGGAGCTGATCGAGTGGGTCATGCCGGTCNNCCCGAGCAGAACTCCGCCGAGCGTCAGATCGCACGTTTCGAAGAGGGAGCGAACCTGCAGGAGGTCTATGCCGAGCTGGTCAGGAGGTCGGAGCGGGTAAGTGGCTGAAGCGGAGAAACAGGCTCCGGAGGGTGTAAGCGCCGACCAGGCCGCCGAGCAGCTGCGTGCGATCAAGGTCGCCGATCTCATCGTCCAGGCTGCGAGCGGGCTCGTCTCGCTGGGGTTTGTGCGGCTGGCCGGCGAGCAACGTGATTTCGCTCAAGCGCGCCTGGCGATCGATTCCTTGCGAGCACTGGAGCCGATTGTGCGTGAGCAGGTTTCCGGCGAGTTCGCCGAGGAGCTAAAGCGCGCACTCACGAGTCTGCAGCTGGCCTTTGCCGAGGCTGTGAACGAGAAGGCTGCGCCCGATAGCTCCGCCGAGCCCGAGCCCGAGGCCGAAAGCGGCGAGTCCTCTGCGGCCGACGCGCCTGGTTCCGGCGAGTAGCTGAGCAACGAGGGCACTCGACCGATCCGTGAAAGTGGCGGTTGCAGCCGCTTCGCTGCGCCTCTTCTGTGATAAAAGAACGCGGCGCCGAGAGCCTTCGGCGCGGACCTTGTGAGAGCGGGAGGACAATGGACTTTTTTCAGAACCACGCCGTGCTGTTCGCGCTCGTAGCGGC
>PMXT01000156.1 GCA_003170995.1 Actinomycetota bacterium
CGCAGATCGATGGCCATGGGCTGTTCCATGGCGAGCAGGTCGAGGGCGGCCTGGTCGATGTCGCGCTCCATGCGGTTGATGGCGATCTCGCTGCGGCTGACCAGGTCGCAGATGGAAAGGTCGCGAACCCGGTAGGCCTCGATGGCGCGCTGAATAGCCTGCTCGGCTAGCCCGGCCATCACCAGGAGATTCTCCTTCAGGTCTTCCAGGCTTTGTTGAAAGCGAATGCGTGTCATCCGAACCTGCCCGTAATGTAATCCTCCGTGCGCTTGTCGGAAGGATTGGTAAAGATCTTCTCGGTCTCGTCGTACTCGACCAGGACGCCG
Organism: Actinomycetota bacterium; assembly: GCA_003170995.1. Taxonomy (GTDB): domain Bacteria; phylum Actinomycetota; class Thermoleophilia; order Gaiellales; family Gaiellaceae; genus Fen-549. The sequence continues at coordinate 327 of PMXT01000156.1, forward strand.
CGCCGGCTTTCGTCGGGCGCGACCTCGAGCCCGAAGAAGGCGGTCATGTCGGCGACACGAGCCGCCTGCTGCATGTTGTGGGTGACGATCACAAGCGTGTAGTCGCGCTTCAGCTCGTGCATGAGATCTTCGATCGCCGAGGTCGAGATCGGATCGAGCGCCGAGGCCGGCTCGTCGAACAGGATGACCTCGGGCTCGACGGCGATCGCTCGGGCGATGCAGAGTCGTTGCTGCTGTCCTCCCGAGAGCCCGAGTGCAGTGTCACCAAGCCGGTCTTTGACCTCGTCCCAGAGCGCCGCCGAGCGCAGGGCGCGTTCGACGCGTTCATCGAGGCCGTTCCTCATGCCGAGGATGCGCAGGCCGTAGGCGACGTTGTCGTAGATCGACTTCGGGAAGGGATTCGGCTTCTGGAAAACCATGCCGATCCGCCTTCGGACCTCGACCGCGTCGACTCCGGGTCCGTACAGATCGATGCCCCGGTAACGCACCTGTCCGCTCAGGCGGGCTCCCGGGACGAGATCGGTCATACGGTTGAGCGTGCGGATGAAGGTGCTCTTGCCGCAGCCCGATGGTCCGATGATCGCCGTGATCAGATGCTGGTAGATGTCGATGTTGACGTTGTCGATCGCGAGCTGGTCGCCGTAGAAAACGGAGACGTCGCGAGCCTCGAACACGGCCTGACGTTCCCCGACCACCGGCCGCAGACCGGCGCCGGCTACTTCGATCTTGGTTCTGATCGCCTCCACGCTTCTATCCTCCGAGTTTCTTCCGGTAGCGGGCAAGGGCAAGCTTCGCCGCCAGACTCGTGAAGAGGACGAAGCACATCAACACGAAGGCGGCCGCCCAGGCCTTCGTCTGAAGAGCGGGCACGTCAAAGTAAGTGAAGATGACGAGCGTGAGCGATTGGAGCGGGTGAAACGGGTTCGCATCGGCGTGACTGCTCACACCCAGAGAGGTGAGAAAAAGGAGCGGTGCGGTCTCTCCGGCCGCGCGCGCGATCGCGAGCGTCGTGCCGGTGAGTATGCCTCCCAGCGCCGAGGGCACGACCACCTGTAGCGTCGTGCGCCAGCGGCTGACTCCGAGCGCGAGACTGGCCTCGCGCAGCGAGGAGGGGACGAGCAGGAGCACCTCCTCGGTCGCCCGCGCGACCAGCGGCAGCATGATGATCGCCAGGGCGAGCGAACCGGCGATCGCACTCTGCTGTCCATGTATGGCCATGAGCATCGTGAAGACGAAGATGCCTATCACGATGGTGGGAATCCCGTTGGTGATATCGAGCGCCATACGGGCAATGCGCGCCAAATGCGGAGGCGCCAGTTCGCTGATGAAGATGGCCACCAGCACGCCCAGCGGTAGCGCGATCAGGGTTGCGATACCGACCAGCACGGCGCTGCCGACAATTGCGAACAGGACGCCTCCCCCATTGGGGTTGAAGCCCTGTGCCTGGCTCTGCGTGAAGAAGTCGAGATTGAGCGCTCCGGCGCCGCGGTGGGCGACCGAGATCACGACTATGGCGAGCACCGCCACGGCAAGCAGTGCAGCGCCCACGGCGACCGCCCCCATCGCCCGACTGACTAGCTGGCGCCGCCGCAGGCGATCGCTAGTGCGTAAGGAGAAGGCCGGCTCGGCCATCAGTCGGCACTCAATCCCTGGGCTTCGAAGGCCCTGTCGAGGGCGATCCGCTGCCGGCGTGGGCGCCGGTCGATCGGCTTGATCAGGAATTGAGCGCCGATATTCACGGCCAGCGAGATCACGAGCAGGATCGTCGCCAGATAGACGAGCGACGAGGTCTGCAGGTTCGTCGATGCGCCGTTGTATTGCCCGGCTATACGGGCGGCGAGCGTATCGCTGTGGCCGAACAGCGAGAGATGTATCCCGATCGTGCCTCCGATCGTCATCAGGACCGCCATCGCCTCGCCTACGGCACGACCGAAGCCGAGCGCCACGGCCGCGAGGATCCCGGGGCGCGCCGCCGGGAGCAGGACGCCGCGCACCATCTCCCAGCGAGTGGCGCCGAGCGCGAGTGCTCCTTCGCGCAGCTCCGATGGCACGGTCGTGAGTAGCTCGCGAGTAACGCTCGCGACGATCGGCACGATCATGATCGTCAGGATCAGAACCGCGGTCAGGATGCCGGTGGGCGAATGTTGTCCGCGGAAGAAGGGGAGGAATCCAAGCGTCGAGCCCAGGAACGGCTCGAGCTGGTTCTGGACAAAGGGGCCGAGAATGAGAATGCCCCAGAGGCCGAGAATTACGCTCGGGATCGCCGCCAGCATCTCTACCAGCGCGCCGAGCAGCGAGCGCACATGCTTCGGTGCCAGCTCGGTCAGAAAGAGCGCGATGGCGATTGCGAGCGGCGTCGCAATCAGGGTCGCCAGCACCGCGGTGACGGCTGTTCCGAAGATCAGCGAAAGGGCGCCGAACTGGTTGTGAATGGTGTCCCACGTCTGCGACGTGATGAAGCCCAGACCGAAGCTGCGAAAGGCCAAGCGGGATCCACTGACGAGTTCGTAGGCGATCAGGCCGAGGATGGTGACTGCGAGAGCCGCTGCCGAAAACGTGATCGCCCTGAGTACCGGATCTCCGATCCGGTCGAGCCACCCGCGCGTCCGTTCCAGGGCAGCATCTTCGTGTGCGTGCGAAATCTTCACGACGGCTTCAGCCTAGACGCGCGACCTAGCGCTCGGAAACGAGGTTCACCACGTTGTAACCACATCGCCACCACACTCTTGCCCACGAGCGAGAGCAACGGTGGCAGGCTCGGATCAGATGAATCTCGAATCGAAACCAAGGAGATAACAAACAAATGACCCGACGTGGGTTTCTTCTAGTCGCTCTCGCTGTCGTAGCTGCTCTCGCGGCGAGCGTTAGCACTGCGCCCGGCTCCGCGAAGCGGAGCACGGCCGCAACTCTGAGCGGCGCCGGTAGCTCATTCGTGTTCCCGCTCGTTTCGGCCTGGGAGCCGGCATTCAAGAGCACCAGCGGCATCACGGTCGGCTATAGCCCGATTGGCAGTGGCGCCGGTATCGCCGCGATCTCGAATCGATCGGTGGACTTCGGCGCCAGCGACGCGCCCTTAACCCCTGATCAGCAGTCGGCTTGCAATGGCTGCCTGGCGATTCCCTGGGCGTTCTCGGCAACTTCGATCGCTTATCAGGGGAAAGGCCTTCCTCCCAACCTGCACATCACCGGATCTATTCTGGCCAGGATCTACCTCGGTAAGATCAAGAACTGGTCGGATCCTGCGATCAAGAAGCTGAACAAGAAGGTCAGCCTCCCGAACAAGTCGATCACGCCGATCTTCCGCAGTGACGCGAGCGGAACGAGCTACAACTTCAGCCAGTACCTCTCGGCTGTCAGTTCCGAGTGGAAGAGCAAGATCGGCACCGGTACGCAGATCTCCTCTCCGGCTCCGGCCGCCGTCGGAGCCGCCAAAAGCTCCGGGGTCTCGGCCGTTCTGACGGAAACCGACGGCGGGATCTGCTATGTCGATGTCGCTTATGCGACGCAGTACCACTTCTCCGTGTTCGCGATCAAGAACCGCGTTAACAAGTTCGTGAAGCCTACGAGCAAGTCGATCCAAGCTGCGGCCAACCTGATCACGAAGGTCAAGGCAACCAGCGCGGGGCTCGTTCTCAACGTCGTCGACCCGCCGAAGCCGTCGCTACCGACGTTCAAGCCCATCAAGACGAAAAGCGCGACACTCCGTGCGAAGATCCTCAAGCATCGCCAGAAGCTGCTGGCGCAAGCCAAAGCGAAGAACAAGAGGCTCGTCATCGCCTACCCGATCTGTACCTTCACCTACGCGATCGTGCCTAAGGCGGCAAAGCAAGCGGCGACACTGAAGCGGTTTCTCAAGTGGGCGCTCAAGAGAGGGCAGATCTACGGCGGCGATCTCTACTTCGTGCCGATTCCGAAGGTCGTTCAGACTGAGTCGCTCAAGCTCGTCAGCCAAATCCAGCAGGCGAGCTAGTACCAATCGCTTACTCGAAACAGGCGCCGGCTATTCATGCGGCGCCTGTTTTCGTTCTCAAAACTTTTTTATGTGGGGAAGGTACAGCGCACGGTCAATCCTTCACCGGGAACGCTGCTCGCGCTGACGCTTCCACCAGCGGAAACCACCACGTGCTTGACGATCGCCAGGCCGAGGCCGGTGCCCCGACTCGTTCGCGCCCTGTCGGCACGGTAAAAGCGTTCGAATAGGCGCGAAAGGTGCTGCGCTTCGACGCCGGCTCCGCTGTCGGCCACGACCAACTCGAGGCCGCCGGACGGCGCCTTCTCGACCGAGAGGGTGCACGTCGCCCCTTCGCCGGCGTAGCGGATCGCGTTCGTCACCAGGTTGCGACCGACAACGGCAAGCATTCGGGGGCGTAGAGGCAGCTCGAGCTCGCGCTCTCCCTCGACGCGGAGCGTCACCCCCGCCAGGTCGGCGCGTTCGCTCAACTCGCCCACAACCTCCTCGAGGACGGGAACGGCCGCGGTTGTTCCGAGCGATACGACCTCGCGGCCGCTCTCCAGCTCGCTCAAGAAGAGGACATCGTTCAGAAGCTCGTCCATTTCCTCGATCTCGTGCCGTGCCTGCGCCGACAGTGTGGCCGCCTCGGCCGGCTTGCGCTCGATCGTCTCGAGCAGCATCAGCAGGCGAGCCAGTGGCGTACGCAGCTCGTGCGAAACGGCGGCCGTGAAACCGATGCGAAGCTCCTCGTAGGCCTTCTGGTCGACCAAAGGGGCGACGATCAGTGTTCGCCGCTCGTCGCCCTGCCGGTAGCGAATGCGGCGCGCGTTCGCCAGCTCAATCGATTCAGGCACTTCCCGGCCCGGCTCGAGTGCGGGAAAGAGTTCGCGCGCACGACCGCTCGCCTCCACCAACGTCCCGTCGTCGTCAAGCACAAGCGCAACCAGCTCCCCGTACTCGAGCAGCGCCCGTGCGGCGTCGGTTTCTTGCTCAACTTCGCGGCCGCTATCCACGCTTCGGACTCTATGTATACGCCGCATGGCAAGGAGGGTACCGAGACGAGATCTTTCCAGGATGAAACTCGCGTGTAACCAAGCTGGTACCCGCTGGGGATCAGGCGTGCGCTACGTTCGAGTCATGAACGAAAAAACGAAGGAAACAAGCGCCTATTCGAGGCGCAAGCGCGATCGAGCCTGCGCTGTTTGCAGCTATGGGATCGCTGTACTCAGATCACCTCAACGGTGTCCCATGTGCGGGGCAACCCGTTGGATTCAAGCTCCGCTCGGACGGGTCGCATGAATACCTGGCGCCTTGCCATCGGGCAGCTCTTTCAGGAGACGAAGTGTGAGACCTGCGGACGCGAGATCGAGCAGCTCAGCCATTCGACGCGCTTCACGCGAGTCTGCCGCTCTTGCCTGGCTCGAACGCTAGAGAAGCGGGCGGCTTGATCGCACGCGATGGCGGAAGTGGCGACGCTGCCGCCGACAGCTCCACGGAATCGACGGTAGCGCGACCGGCGTCCTCATCTTCCGGATGGCTCGACACATCGCTTTCACCAGATCGTTACAGGTGATCAACCCTAAACTCACTCGCCACGCAGTACCGTTCAGAGCATGGCGAAGGTTCTGATCGTCGAGGATGACGAACTGCTGGGCCGTGGGATGGCCGAGTCATTGACCGCTGCCGGCCTCGATCCGGTCCTCGTAACGAAGGGGGATGTCGCGCTGGCACGCTTGCGTTACGGCAACCCGGATGTGTGCGTGCTCGACCTGATGCTGCCCGGCCTCGACGGCTGGCGGTTGATCGAGCTCGCGCGGGCCGAGGGTATCGGAACACCCATCGTCGTCGTCAGCGCCCGCGGCACCGAGCACGACCGCATCCACGCCCTGGAGATCGGGGCCGACGATTACCTCGTCAAGCCCGTCTCGATGGCCGAGCTGGTGGCCCGAGTCCGTGCCGCCGCGCGCCGCGGGCACAGCGCTTTGCCGCGCCAGGATGGAAATGCGATCGAGATCGAAGAGCTGCGCATCGACCCTCGCGACGTTCAGGCCTATGTCGACGAAGTCAGCGCCGAGCTCACGCCCACGGAGTTCAAGGTGCTCTACGCGCTCGCCTTGGATGCCGGGCGCGTCGTAACTCGCGACGAGCTTCTACAGAAGATCTGGGGGCGCCGGCGCTCCTTCCGCGATCGAACGGTCGACGTGTGCGTGAAGCGCCTTCGCGACAAGGTAGACAGACGCGCATCCAGCCACACCTTTATCCAGACGCGTTTCGGCGTCGGATACAAACTAGACCCGATCGCCAAAGACTCCGTCGAAGAGCACGACACGGCGGCCGAGTCCGAGAACAGAAGCACAGGCCCATCCGAGAGCTGAGAGCTCGAGTGAGCGTCTCCTCGAGAAGAGCGTGCAGACGGGAAACGTCGCGGCGCCTTCTCGCTACCTCCGCGGGGCATGATCGCCTGAGGAAAACGCTGGCATTACGCTCGGCCGCAAACTACTGCTAGCCGAAGGCGCTGCACGCGTATTAGCTGGTAATCGGCGTGTTCCTGGGCGCTACTCAGTTTTCCACTGCTGTAGAAAACGGCTTTCCCCGGGTTGGGTATGAAACTGTGGATTCTGTGGATCGCCCGGCTCCGGGCGCCCCGGGGCGGTCACGATCTCTACTCGATACCGATCGTCAGGATGCGATGACGCCGTGAGAGCGGAAGCGGTTACGACGATCGCGCCGGAGCTCCTCGCCATTCATCTTTCCGAGTTCTCCTAACGCTGCTCGAATCGACTGCCCAAGCAGTTTCGCCGCTTCGTCGAAGTTGGTGTGCGCACCACCTTCCGGCTCGGGGATGATGCTGTCGATCACACCCAGCTCGAGACAGTGAACCGCGTCGGGCCTGAAGGCGGCCGCGGCCTTGCGAGCTTGGCCGGCGTCGCGCCAGAGGATCGAGGCGCAACCCTCGGGAGAGATCACCGAGTAGATCGCGAACTGCTGCATGAGCACGCGGTTGGCCAGCGCGAAGGCGATCGCGCCTCCGGAGCCACCCTCCCCGATCACACAGGCCACTGTCGGCACCTTCAGGCGCGCCATCGCGGCCTGTGAGGCCGCCAGAGCGCCGCCCTGACCGTGCTGCTCGGCAGCGACACCCGGATAGGCGCCGGGGGTGTCCACGAGAGTGATCACGGGAAAACCGTGGCGGTCGGCAATCTCCATCACGCGCATGGCTTTCCGGTAGCCCTCTGGGTTGGACATGCCGAAGTTCCGCTTCACTCGCTGAACCGCATCTCCGCGTCCCTTCTGGTGGCCGATCACTGCCACCGTACGACCGGCGAAGCTGCCGAGACCCGAGACGATGGCAGGATCGTCCATGCGGGCGCGATCGCCGTGGAGTTCGATCCAGTCAGCGACGAGGCGTTCGACGTAGTCGAGGGTGTAGGGACGATCTGGGTGCCGGGCAAACTCGACTGAGCGCCAGATTTCGTCTTCGCTGCGCTCGTCTCCCGTATCCACTTCCGCGAGCTGATGCTCGATTCGGCGCACCTCGTCCGAGACGCCGGCTCCCGGTAGATGTAACTGCTTCAGCTTGGCTAGCCGATCGCGGAGTCTCAGCTCGAGCTCACCGGCCATGATCAAAGAGCCTCAGTAGCTTGGCTAGCGTCGACTTGAGCTCACGCCGCTGAACAATCGCATCCAGGTGGCCGAAGCGGTAGTTCGACTCGGCACGGCCGAAATCTTCAGGCAGATCCTCGCGAACCGTCTGCTGCACGACGCGAGGGCCGGTGAAACACATCAGCGTGCCCGGCTCGGCGATCGTGACATCGCCCAGAGTGGCGAAGCTGGCCAGCAGCCCCGCGGTCGTGGGGTGAGTGAGCACGCTGATGAAGGGGATGTGAGCGTCGCGCATGTTCTCGACTGCGCAAACGGTCTTTGGAACCTGCATCAGCGAGAGAATCCCCTCTTGCATCCGCGCGCCACCCGAAGCGTTCACCGAAACGAGTGGAACGTCGCGCTCGATCGCGCGCTCACAGGCCCGAGCGAACTTCTCGCCCACAACACTTCCCATCGAGCCCGCCATGAACGAGAAGTCCATGACCGTGAGCTGGCAATTGTTGCCCTCGATCTTCCCCTGGCCCATCAACATCGCGTCACCGAGCCCCGTCTTCAGCTCGGCTTCGGCGATGCGCTCCTTGTAGGAGCGAAGGTCGAAGAAGCTCAGCGGATCGGCCGAGCGCAGATCAGCAGCCTCCTCGATGAAGCTACCGGGATCGAGCAACTGCTCAATCCGCTCCAGCGCTCCGACCGGGTAGTGGTAGCCACACTGGGCGCAGACGCGCAGATTCGCCGCCAGCTCGTCTTCACGGTAGTGCGAATTGCACTTTGGGCAGGTGTTGGGATGCTTCTTCGAGGCCCCGGCGTCTGGAGGCGCGTGCTTGTGCTCGATTGAGACATCTATGCGACTGGCCATGGAGCCTCGGAAGTTTAGCCTTCTCTTGCTTCAGCGGTGCGCGTTCTCGGCTTCAATCCTCGAACCGCCGCAGCACGATCGAGGCGTTGTGGCCGCCAAACCCGAACGAGTTCGACACTGCCACACGCACATCGGCCTTTCTCGCCTCGTTGGGAATGTAGTCGAGGTCACACTCCGGATCAGCGTTCTCCTGGTTGATCGTGGGGGGAAGCATGCCGTCCCTGATCGCCAGGATCGAGAAGGTCGCCTCGACCGCGCCGGCGCCGCCGAGGCAGTGCCCGGTCGCTCCCTTCGTCGAGGAAATCGGCGTCTTGTAGGCCGCCTCCTCACCGAGAGCGATCTTTATCACCTTCGTCTCGCTCGCGTCACCGAGCGGCGTCGAGGTGCCGTGGGCATTGATGTAGTCGATCTCGGACGGCTCGATTCCCGCGTCGGCGAAAGCCATCTTCATGGCGCGGGCGGGATTCTCGCCGCTGGAGTCAGGCTCGGTGATGTGAAGCGCGTCCGACGAAACGCCGTAACCAACGATTTCGGCATAGATCTTGGCGCCACGCGCCCGCGCGTGCTCGAGTTCCTCGAGAACGAGCACCGCTGCACCCTCGCCCATCACGAAACCGTCGCGGTCGCGGTCGAAGGGCCGGCTGGCGCGTTTCGGATCGTCAACGCGGCGGGAGATAGCTCGCATCGCCGCGAAGCCGGCTACACCGACCGGAGTGACTCCCGCCTCGGTACCACCCGCGAGCATCACATCGGCACGGCCGAGTCGGATCGCGTCGGTGGCGTCGCCGAGCGCCATGTTCGAGGCCGCGCAGGCAGAGCACTCCGCAAGGAGCGGACCGCGCGTTCCCAGTTCCATCGAGACCCAGGCTGCGCCCATGTTGGGGATGATCGAGGGGATCGAGAACGGACTCACTCGATCGGCGCCGCGATTGAAGAGCGTCAGCGTGCAGTCCTGGAAGGAGAGGAGCCCTCCGATACCCGTCGCGATCGCCGCGCCGATTCGCTCCGGCTCTTTGGCTATCTCGATACCGCTGTCAGCCTCAGCCTGGGGAGCCGCAACCAGTCCCATGGTCGCAAAGCGATCCATACGACGGACCTGCTTGCGGTCGATCCAGACCGTCGGATCGAAGTCCTTGAGCTCACAGGCGAAGTCGACCGCGTACCCGGTCGTATCGAAAAGCGTGATCGGTCCGGCCCCGGACTCGCCGGCGAGCAGGTTGCGCCAAACGGTCTCCAGGTCGTTCCCGAGGGAGTTGATCATCCCGAGCCCGGTAACGACGACTCTCTTGCGTCCGTTTTGCACCGTCACATTCCCATCCCGCCGTCGACGACAAGTACTTCTCCGGTGATGAAGGCCGCTTCGTCAGAGCAGAGGAAGTGCACCGCACGAGCGATGTCCACCGGTTGTCCAAAACGGCCCAGCGAGGTCGCCTTCAGCATCGTCTGCTTGACCTCGTCGGGTAGCACATCGGTGAGGCGCGTCTCGATGTAGCCCGGTGCAACCGCATTGACCCGAACACCACGGGTGCCGGCCTCGCGCGCAAGCGACTTCGTGAAACCGATGATGCCGGCCTTCGAGGCCGCGTAGTTGGTCTGGCCGAAGTTCCCGTGTAAGCCGACGACGCTGGAGAGGTTGACGATCGCTCCTGCTCGGCGCTTCATCATGCCGCGGATCGTCGCGTGGCACATCAGATAGACGCTTGTGAGATTGACGTCGATGACGGCGCGCCAGTCTTCCTCCGACATTCGCGCCAGCAGCCCGTCGCGGGTGATGCCGGCGTTGTTGACGAGGATGTCTATGTCGCCTGCATCGGCAACCAGCTTCTCGACGTCGTCCGCCTTGGTGACATCGGCATAGAGAGCCGTCCCGCCGACCTCACGCGCCACGTCTTCGTTCTCGCTCGTATCGGGGAGGTCACAGCAGAGAATCTCGGCGCCGGCAGCGTTCAACTCGACGGAAATCGCGCGACCAATACCGCGCGCGGCTCCGGTGATGAGCGCGCGCTTACCCTTCAGCGAGCCGTACGCGTCAGGCAACCGAGAGCACCTCCTCGACCTTCTTGAGCGTAGCCACACTGTTCACCGAGATCGTCTCCACGCTGCGGTCGATCCGCCTGACCAATCCCGACAGTACGTTGCCGGGACCGACCTCGACGAAGGTGCGTACGCCGCTCGATATCAAGCCTCTCGTCGCCTGTGTGAAGCGGACCGGCGCGGTGAGTTGATCGACGAGAAGTCCCGCGAGTTTTTGGCTGTTCTCGAGACGAGCGCTGACCGTCGACATGAAGGGGACCTGGATCTCGGCGAAACGCACCCGCTCGATAACCGGGCGGAAGCGCTCGGCCGCGCGTGCCACCAGCGGGCTGTGAAACGCGCCCGAGATCGGTAGTTTGACTGTTCGCCTGGCGCCCTCGCGCTGCGCCTCTTCGCAGCATTCGTCGACCGCCTCGGTTTGCCCCGAGATGACGACTTGGCCCGGGCAGTTGTAGTTCGCCGGCCAAACGCAGTGGATCTCGCGGCAGAGCGCCTCCACGACCTCGTCCTCGAGCCCGAGGATCGCCGCCATCGCGCCGGGGTTCTCCTTGGCGACCTCCGCCATCGCGAGCCCACGCTCGCGCACGAGGCCGATCGCGTCCGCCGCTTCGAGCGCTCCTCCGGCCGCCAACGCGGCGAACTCTCCAACCGAGTGGCCGACTACGAAGTCGGGCCGAAACCCAAGCGCTTCGATTGCCGCCAGGATCGCCAGACTGGTGGCCAGCAGCGCCGGCTGCTGGATCGACGTGTCGACGATGTCCTCCAACGGACTCGAGAAGCAGAGCTTACGTAGGTCGAGACCACAGCTCTCGCTACCGCGCTCGTACACCGCCATCGCCTCAGGTACCGCCTCGGCGATCTCGCGCCCCATCCCGGCCTCGAGCGATCCCTGGCCCGGGAAGCAGAAGGCGACCTTTCCTCGCGCTCGACCCTCTTTAGCTTTAGTGCTCATATTCTCTCCCTTCCGTCCACGTCATCACGTTCGACCCCCAGGTCAGCCCCGCACCCATTCCGGTCATGAGCACGAGCGCCCCGTCCTTCAGGCGCCCACTAGCTCGCGCGTCTCCAAGCGCTAGCGGGATCGAGCCCGACGAGGTATTGCCATAGCGATCGACGTTGACGAAAACACGCTCCTCTTCGATTCCCAGTTTCTTGGCGGCATGCTCGATGATACGAAGGTTCGCCTGGTGCGGGACATAGAGATCTACGTCCCCCACATCCTTGCCGGAGACCTCCAGCACGGCCTTGGCCGAGCTCACGAGGACTCTGGTGGCGAACTTGTACACCTCGCGCCCATTCATCTTCACATAGTGCTCGCGCGCCGCGACCGTTTCGGCACTCGCCGGCCGCCGCGAGCCACCAGCCGGCATGTAGAGATCCATACCACCCGCTCCGTCCGCGCCCAGCTCGAAGGCGTGAAAACCGCCCCGCTCGACCGGCTCGAGCACCACAGCCCCCGCTCCATCGCCGAACAGGACGCAAGTCGAGCGATCATCCCAGTCGACTACGCGCGAGAGTGTGTCGGCACCGACCACGAGCACTCGTCTCGCCAAACCGGCAGAGATCGTCCCGTAGCCCTGAGTGAGCGCGTAGACGAAGCCCGTGCAGCCGGCCGATAGATCGTAAGCGGCCGCGCGCTCGGCCCCGAGGCGATCGGCGAGTATGGCCGCAGTGGAGGGAAAGATCATGTCTGCCGTGATCGTGGCCACGATCACGAGGTCGAGCTCGGAGCCCTTGACGCCCGCGTCGGCGAGAGCCGCTTCAGCCGCAGGGAGGCAGAGGTCGGAGGTCGCTTCGTGCGCCGCCGCAATTCGTCGCTCCCTGATTCCGGTACGCGTTCGAATCCACTCGTCGCTCGTATCAACCATCCCGGATAGCTCGTCGTTACCGAGCACCCGCTCCGGGGCGTAACAGCCGAGACCGGTGATCGAGACGGATCTACCGTTACAGACGCCGATCACTGCTCCACCGCAAACATCAGCGCGCCGCGAACGGCGAGCTGACCGTCAACCGTCGCCCTGAACTTGCCCTTGCCGAGGGAACCGCGCATGGTCTCGAGCTCGCAGACGTACTCGAGCGTCTCACCCGGCTGGACGATCCGCTTGAAGCGCACAGCGTCGATACCACCGAAGAGGACCATCTTGCCCCGGTTCTCCTCCAGTGAGAGGACGATGACGGCACCGGTCTGGGCCAGCCCCTCGACCATCAGTACGCCGGGCATGATCGGCCGGCCAGGGAAATGGCCGGCGAGAAACCACTCATCCGCGCGCACGGTCTTGCGCGCGACCGCCCGTTTACCGGGTTCGAGCTCGATCACCTCGTCGATGAGCAGGAAGGGATCGCGGTGCGGGAGTATCGCCTCGATCTCCGCCTTTCCTAGCGGGAGCGTCAGCGTCATGCGGCTACCTCCTTTTCTAGCCGCTCGCGAAGCCGCTTGCGAGCACGATGCGCGTAGCACTTTGCTGTACCGACGGGCATTCGCGCCACGGCGGCGATCTGTCCGAATGAGAAACCAAGAGCATCCTTGAGTACGACCACGCGAGCTTGTTCCGGCGATAGCTCGCGTAGGTGGCGCGAAAGCTCTACGCGCAGCTCGGCGCCTAGTGTCTCGGCAACCGGATCGCAGTCCTTGGCGGGCTCGAGCTCGAGCTCCTCCGGAAGAGGTGTCGCACGACGTAGACGCTCGCGGGTTGCCGTGTCGTGGCAGGTGTTCACGACCAGCCGGTGGAGCCAGGTTGCAAACTGCGCCTCGCCTCGGTACTGGCCGATCCTCTGGCAGAGCTTGAGCATCGAATCCTGCGCCGCATCCTGGGCATCACGGGTATCGGAAAGCTCGCGCCGAGCGATACGCCCAACCCGCTCGCTGTAGCGCTCACAAAGCGCCTCGAGCGCCTTACCGTCGCCGTCTTTCGCTCGCTTGATCAAGATGGGATCGCTCAGCCTTTCATAACGGATAGCCGGATCGGCCCTCAGTGGGCTAATGATTCGACGGCTATTGGCTGACCTAGGTTTCACAGCTGCACTAGTGTAGAGATCGTGGCCATTACTCTCGCGCCTGGATCCGTCAGGCCGCGCCTCGAAGGGCGCTTCGGCTCGCCCCTCTACTTATACGCAGAGCGTTGCTCCTCTACACAGGATCTGCTCCCCCTTGGCGCGCCCGAGGGTGCGCTCGCACTAGCCGAAGAGCAGACCCACGGAAGGGGGCGGAGAGGACGCGACTGGCAGGGAACGGCCGCAAAGAGCCTGCTCTTCTCGCTCTGCCTACACCCCGCGGTCGAGACGGCTCAGCTCGCTTCTCTCACGCCGGTCGCCGCCGAGGCAATCGCCGAGGCCATCGTCTCATTCGGCGGCGAAGCCGCCGTCAAGCACCCAAATGACGTTTTGCTCTCGGGAAGGAAGGTCGCCGGGATCCTCGCCGAGGCGAGTGACGGGCGGGTCGCGCTCGGAGTTGGCGTCAATGTTGAGCAGAAAGCGAGTGATCTACCCGCGCGCCCGGTTTTCCCGGCCACCTCGCTCGCACTCGAGCTCGGGCGACCGATCGACCGCGTCGAGCTGCTCGTGTGCATCCTCGTGCAGCTCGAGCGTCACTACGAACACTGGCTGACCGAGACTGCTGCCTGGCCGGCTCACTCCCCGCCGAAGGGGTAGCGCGCTAGATTTCGAGACGTGGCCGAGCGTCTCGTACGTGTGCTCACACTCGGCGCCGCGATCTTCGTGCTCGGAGCGGCGCCGGCGTTCGGGGGGCGCCCTTTCGTGCGCGCGATCTCGTTCTCCACCGACGTCAACCCGGTCTCGGCCGACTACGTCACGGGCGCGCTCGAGAACGCCACCCGCGACGGCGCTGTCGCCGCTGTGATCGTCCTCGATACGCCCGGCGGTCTCTCCGACTCCATGCGCGAGATCTTCAAGGCCGAGCTCGACAGCAAGATCCCCGTGATCGTCTACGTCCCGACCGGCGCCAGGGCGGCCTCGGCGGGCGTCTGGATCGCGCAGGCCGCCGACCTCGTGGCGATGGCGCCGGCGTCGAACATCGGCTCCTCGACCCCGATCAACATCGGCGGCGGGAACATCGCTTCCGACGAGCGCCGAAAGACCGTCAACGATGCCGCCGCCTCGCTACGAGAGCTCGCCGGGACTCACGGTCGCAACATCGCCTGGGCCGACGCGGCCGTGCGCAAGGCCTCCAACCTGACCGCCGAGGAGGCGCTCCGCCGCAACGTCATCGACGCCGTCTCGCCCTCACTGCGAGCGCTTCTAAAGCAGGTAGACGGAGTGCGAACGAAGCCCAAGAAACTCCTTCTGCGCACCGCCGGCGCCTCGATCGAGAACGTGCACATGTCGGCCTGGCAGAACTTCTTGAACACTCTCATCGACCCGACGCTGATCACCATCCTGCTTTCGATCGGAATGCTCGGAATCACGGTCGAGCTGTTCGCGCCTGGTCATATCCTTCCCGGCACGGTCGGAGTGATCTCTCTCATTTTCGCGCTCTTCGGCTTGTCGGTGCTGCCGATCAACTGGGCCGGGCTGGCGCTCATGTTGCTCGCCTTCGCCTTCTTTGGTGCCGACCTGATCGTGCTCACGCATGGAGCCCTGACGCTGGCGGGCGCCGTCTGTCTCGTGCTCGGCGGCGCGCTTCTCTTCAGTCCATCTGGGCCCGTCTACAGCGTCTCACTGCCGGTTTTGCTCGGCGTCGCGGCAACACTCGCTCTCATCCTCGGCTTTGCTCTCGCCAAGGTGGTTCAGGTGAGGCGCCGCCCGACTACAACCGGCGTCGTCTCACTGATCGGCCGGATCGGAATCGTGCGCTCGAGCGGGATGGTGTTTGTCAATGGCGAGCTCTGGCGCGCCGAGATGGCGGATGGTAACGCTCCCGTGCCAGGAAGCAGAGTGAGCATCGAGGCGATCGAAGAGATGAAGCTGGTCGTACGAGTCGAGAACTCTCCTCGCGACGGCGACCTGTCGGCGAGCAGCATCGACGACCACGCTTCAGCGTAGGATCACCAGCGACGATCTTTCGAAAGGAGTCCCTCCTCATGCAGCCGCTTTATATTCTCCTCATCGCGATCGGGATCATCGTGCTGGTTCTCGTCGCGGCCGCAATCAAGATCGCACGCGAGTATGAGCGTGGAGTGATCTTCCGTCTCGGGCGCCTGCTTCCCCAGCCCAAAGGGCCCGGGCTCTTCCTACTCATTCCCGTGATCGACCGGATGGTCAAGGTCGACTTACGAACGATCACGCTCAACATTCCGCCGCAGGAAGTGATCACCAAGGACAACGTTCCGGCACGCGTGAACGCAGTCGCCTACTTCCGGATCGTCGATCCGTCGGCGGCGATCGTACAGATCGAGAACTTCCTGATGGCGACCTCGCAGATCGCCCAGACGACACTACGCTCGGTGCTGGGACAGCACATGCTCGACGAGCTGCTCTCC
The DNA here is from genome assembly GCA_003170995.1 of Actinomycetota bacterium. Taxonomy (GTDB): domain Bacteria; phylum Actinomycetota; class Thermoleophilia; order Gaiellales; family Gaiellaceae; genus Fen-549. The sequence goes on from PMXT01000156.1 coordinate 16,207, forward strand.
GAGCGCGAGAAGATCAACACGATCCTGCAGGGAATAATCGACGAGCAGACGCAGCCCTGGGGAATCAAGGTCTCGATCGTCGAGGTCAAGGATGTCGAGATTCCTTCCGGCATGCAGCGAGCGATGGCTCGCCAGGCCGAGGCCGAGCGCGAGAGACGGGCGAAGGTAATCAACGCCGAGGGCGAGTTCCAGGCTTCCGAGCGTTTGCATGACGCCGCGCTAGTGATGGAAGCCACACCGATCGCACTTCAGCTGCGTTACCTCCAGACTCTGCTCGAGATCAGCAACAACCAGGCGACGACGATCGTCTTCCCGGCGCCGATTGATCTGCTCAAGCCGCTGCTCGGAAAGAAAGACGGTGGATCGAAGTAGCCCCGGCGAGGAGACCGGGGAAGTAGGTGGAGAAGGCCGCGGCTCGGATCTGCGAATCGTCTCCGATCCGCTCTCGGGTCGGGAAGTGATTTTTGCGCCCGGACGCGCGAGGCGCCCGGGAAGCTACGGTGCACTGTTGGAACCGGCGGCTCCGGACGAGGCCGAAGTCTGCCCCTTCTGCGAGGGCCGTGAGCGAGAAACCCCGCCCGAGCTCTTCGCGCTCGGCGGCAGCGATGACCGGGAGCCCGACACGCCGGGCTGGAAGGTACGCGTCGTACCCAACCTCTATCCCGCGTTCGAGCGCCAACAGGTCGTCATCCACACGCCGACTCACGCGCGTTCGCTCGGCGAGATCCCCGACAACCAACTCGCACTCCTCGCCGCTGCCTGGGCTGAGGTCGCCGAGCGGGCCTGGGCACAGGGGTTCGATCATCTCTTTGCCTTCATCAACGAAGGCAAGGCGGCTGGGGCAAGCCGCCCGCACTCGCACTCCCAGCTCATCTGGCTAGACGGACTTCCCCCGGAGATCGCCGCCGAGGCCCCACGGTTGCGGCAGGGTAGCTGCGCGCTCTGTGCGCTCCTCGACGGCCTCGATCCAACCCTGAAACTCGCTGAGCGAAAAGTCGGCGAGAGCACCGTTTCACTCGCCGTCTCGCCAACCGGTAGGGCGCCCTACGAGCTTCTGATCGCACCTAGCGAGCACCTGCCCGATGCGTTCGGCTGCACCGAGCTACTCGCCGCAGCGCTGGCACTCGCGGCCGAAGGGGTACGGCGCTTGAACGCGATCGAGGGCCCTTCACCCTTCAACATCTGGCTGCACAACTTCCAGCGAGACGGCCACTGGCACCTCGAGCTGCTACCGCGACTCAACGTCTTCGCCGGTATCGAGCTCGGTGCGGGGATATTCGTCAACACACTCGAGCCGAAAGCAGCCGCCGCCCGGCTTCGCGGCTAACGCGCGGTCTCCTAGCCGGTGGGCTCCGCGTCAGTGGGCTCCGCGGAGTCCGTCTCCACGCTCACAGCCGCCGTACCGGGAGACTCCTCACTGGTGAGCGCCTCGTCGGTGCCAGAAAACTCGTCCTCCGCTTCGACCACCGGCGCCAGGCTCGAGACGCGCTCCTCATCGCCGCGCAGGCGCATCACGATCACGCCCTGAGTCGAGCGTCCCATTCTCCGCACATCCTCGACCGGGATCTTGATCATCGTGCCGGTAGTGGAGATCAGCATCACTTGATAGCCGTCCCGGACTGCTTTCGCCCCGATCAACCGGCCGCGCGCCTCGGTGAGTTTGATCGTCTTCACGCCGAGGCCGCCGCGACCCTTCGCCGGGTAGTCGGCGATACGCGTTCGCTTGCCGTAGCCGTTCTCGGTCACGACCAGCAGCTCCATGTCTTCGCGGGCTATCTCGATCGCGATCACTTCATCGCCCGCCCTCAGACGCATGCCCTGGACGCCCGAGGCGGGCCGCCCCATCGAACGCACTTTCGTCTCGTGGAAGCGGATCGCCTGCCCCTTGCTCGAGACGAGCAGAATGTCGTCTTCTCCGGTGGAGTGGCGTACTCCGACCAGCTCGTCACCCTCGCGTAGGTTGATGGCGATTATCCCGTCGGCCTTGAGCGGTGTGTTGTACTCGATGAAGCGGCTCTTCTTGGCGAGACCGTTTCGAGTCGCGAAGACCAGGTATTCGGCCTCCTTGAAATCGCGCGTCTGGATCACCGCGCGCACCTGCTCTTCCTGGCGGAAGGGCAGCAAGTTCACAATCGCGCGCCCCTTCGACTGTCTCGATCCGAGCGGAAGCTCGTGCACCTTGAGCCGGTAGACCTTGCCGACGTTGGTGAAGAAGAGGATGTAGTCGTGCGTCGAGGCGACGAACAGATGCTCGATGTAGTCGTCCTCTTTCAGCTCCATCCCCATCACGCCGACGCCACCGCGCCGTTGCTCGCGGTAGGCCGTCACCGGTAGGCGCTTTATATAGCCCGAGCGGGTGATCGCGATCACCATGTCCTCTTCCGCGATCAGGTCTTCGAGCTCGAGGTCGGTCTCGCCGGCGACGATCTCCGTACGCCGTTCGTCCTTCTTGCCGTAGATCGACCTCAGCTCTAGAAGCTCTTCGCGGATCAACCCATCGACGCGGGCCTGGTCGCCGAGAATCGTCCTCAGCTCGCCGATCAGCTCCTGTAGATCGGCGAACTCCGATTCGATCTTTTGGCGCTCGAGTTGAGTCAAACGAGCAAGTCGGAGGTCGAGAATCGCCTGGGCTTGGATCTCCGATAGCTCGAACTTCTTCATCATGCTAACTCGGGCTTTCTCGGCGTCGCTCGACGAGCGAATCAGCTCGATGACGGCATCGAGATTGTCTAGCGCGATCAGGTAGCCCGCGAGCACATGCGCTCGCCGCTCGGCCTGGCGCAGCTCGTACTTCGAGCGCCGAACGATGACCTCACGCTGGAAGTTGAGGTACTCGCGAATCAGCTCCAGCAGCGAGAGTGTGCGAGGGACTCCGCGCACGAGAGCGACTGCGTTGTAGCCGAACGTTGTCTGCAGCGCGGTGTGCTTGAAGAGCTTGTTGAGAGCGACTTGCGGTACGGCATCGCGCTTCAGATCGATCTGAATCCGCATTCCCGTTCGGTCGGAGTGGTCCTGAAGGTCTGAGATCTCCGAGAGCACCTTGTCGTGCACCAGGTCGGCGATCTTCTTGATCACGCCGCCGTCGCCGCCCTTCTTCACGCCGTAGGGAAGCTCGGTGACGACGACCGCTGTCTTGCCCCCACGCAGCTCCTCGATGTGAGCTCGCGCGCGCATGATGATGCGACCGCGGCCCGACCGATAGGCCTCGCGAATACCCTGACGCCCGACGATGATGCCGCCAGTCGGAAAGTCCGGCCCCTTCACGTGTCTGGCGAGCTCGTCGACCGAGATGTCGGGATCGTCGATCATCGCCAGCACCGCGTCGACCACCTCCGAGAGCCGATGTGGCGGCATGTTCGTCGCCATGCCGACGGCGATACCCGCCGAGCCATTGACTAGCAGGTTGGGAAAACGGCTAGGAAGTACGACTGGCTCGCGCCGGGACTCGTCGTAGTTGGGAACGAAGTCGACCGTGTCGGACTCGATCTCCCTGAGCATCTCGGTGGCGATCTTTGCCAGGCGGCATTCGGTGTATCTCATCGCCGCTGCCGGATCGTCGTCGATCGAGCCGAAGTTCCCCTGCCCATCGACGAGCGGGTAGCGCAGCGAGAAAGGCTGCGCCATGCGAACGAGCGTGTCGTAGATGGCGGAGTCGCCGTGCGGGTGGAAGGAGCCCATCACTTCGCCGACCACACGCGCCGACTTCTTGTACGGCCGGTTCGGCTGCATGCCGGACTCGTGCATTCCAAAAAGCACGCGCCTGTGCACCGGCTTGAGCCCGTCGCGCACGTCTGGGAGCGCGCGGCTAACGATCACGCTCATCGCGTAATCGAGAAAGCTCGAGCGCATCTCCTCTTCGAGCTCGCGCGGCTCGATCCGCCCAGGCCCGAGAGCGCCGGTATCTACCTCAGACATCGGACATCCTCCTAGCTACCGATCCCTGGCCGAAGAAAGACCCAGTGCTTCGTTTCGCCAGGGGCGATCGGCTCAAACATCTAGGAACCTGACGTCCTTGGCGTTCTGCTCGATGAACAAGCGCCTCGGCTCGACCTGGTCGCCCATCAACATCGAGAAAACGTTGTCGGCAGTGGAGGCGTCGTCCACGTCCACCCGAACGAGTAGACGCCGCTCGGGATCCATCGTCGTCTCCCAGAGCTGCTCGGGGTTCATCTCACCGAGGCCCTTGAAGCGCGATAGCTGCACACCTTCCTTGGCGAGCTCCAGGGCTTCGTTTCGAAGCGCGTGGAAGGTTTCCGCGCTGCGCGTCTTACGGCCCTGTGCAAGCTTAAACGGTGGTAGGCCGAGCTCGGCCAGCTTCGCGTAGGCGCGGCGAGCGTTGCGGTAGGTCTGTGAGAGGAGCAGCTGTTGTGGCACGGTCAGGCGCTGAGCGGCCCCTGTTTCCTTCTCGATCACTTTGATCCGGTGACCGTCCGCGTCGGAAGATTCGATCTCGATCTCGTAATCGTTCTCTCCGACCGCCTCGATCGCGCGGGCGATGTCTTGCGCCGCTTCATCCGGTACCTCGACCAAGCGGTGCGCAACAACGAAATCCGCCGCCGGCGTTCCGAAGTCGGCCCGTAGGCGTCCGACCAGTCCTTCAAGCGAGCGTAAGCCGCTTGCCAGCTTTTTCCAGCGACTCTCGCTCAGCTTCAGCTCCTTGTCGGTTCGATCGCGTATCTCCAGACCGCCGATGCGCTCGCGCACGAGCAGCTCCTCGAGTTGGGCGTCTTTCTCGAAGTAGAACTCACGGTTGTCGAGCTTGATCCGGTATAGCGGTGGTATGGCGATGTAGACGTGGCCGTTGTCGAACAGCTCCGGCATGTGCCGGTAGAGGAAGGTGAGGATGAGCGTGCGGATGTGCGCTCCGTCCACGTCAGCGTCGGTCATCACGATCACGCGGTGATAGCGGAGCTTGGAGATATCGAATTCGTCGCCGATGCTTGTGCCGATCGCGGTGATCATCGCCTGGATCTCGTTGTTGGAGAGAACCTTGTTGATCCGGTTCTTCTCAGAGTTGATGATCTTTCCGCGCAAGGGAAGAATCGCCTGATAGGTGCGGTCGCGGCCGGCCTTGGCCGAGCCGCCAGCGGAGTCACCCTCGACGATGAAGAGCTCGGCTGCCTCCGGATCGCGGATCGTGCAATCGGCCAGTTTCCCCGGCAGCGACGAGCCCTCGAGCGCGCTCTTGCGCCGCGTCAACTCACGCGCCTTGCGAGCAGCCTGGCGAGCACGCGAGGCCGAGATCGCCCGCTGGACTATCTGGCGCGCGTCATTCGGGTTTTCTTCCAGGAACTCCGCGAGCTTCTGGTTGACGGTTTGCTTGACGAGGCCTTCGACCCACGTATTGCCCAGCTTGGTCTTCGTCTGACCCTCGAACTGGGGGTCGCGCAGCTTGACCGAGATGACCGCGGCCAGACCTTCGCGCACGTCCTCACCTTCGAGGTTCGCCTCTTTCTCCTTCAGTAGCCCCTTGTCGCGTGCGTACTTGTTCAGGCTGGCCGTCAGTGCCGACTTGAAGCCCGTCAGGTGCGAGCCGCCCTCGTGCGTGTTGATGTTGTTGGCGAACGAGAAGACCGACTCGACGTAGGAGGCGTTCCACTGCATCGCGACCTCGACCGCGCCCCGATCGTTGCCACCTTCGAAGTAGATGATGTGCTTGTGAACCGGATCTTTGGCCTGATTCACGTAGCTCACGAAGTCCTTGATCCCACCTTCGTAGTGGAACTCGAAGGTCTCCTCGGCGGCTCGTTCGTCGGTCAGGACGATCCTCAGCCCGCGGGTGAGGAAGGCAGTCTCGCGCAGGCGCTGGACTAGTAATTGGGTCGAGTATTCGAGCTCGTCGAAAACCTCCGAGTCGGGCATAAAGGTGATCGTCGTGCCGGTATCCGAGGCCTCACCGACAACCTCGACCTCTGTGGTTGGTACGCCACGGGCGAACTCCTGCCGATGGATCTTCCCATCACGCCGCACCTCGGCGATAAACCACTCGGAGAGGGCGTTCACAACCGAGACGCCAACCCCGTGCAGACCACCGGAGACCTTGTATCCCTCTCCGCCGAACTTGCCACCAGCGTGAAGCTTGGTCAGCACCACTGTTAGCGCCGACATGCCCTGCTCGGGCATGACGTCGACCGGGATCCCCGAGCCATAGTCCTTAACAACAACCGAGTTGTCGGGATTGAGGATGACTTCGATGCGGTCGTTTCGGCCTGCCAAGGACTCGTCGACAGAGTTGTCTACAACCTCGTAAACGAGATGGTGCAGACCACGCGAGCCGGTCGAGCCGATGTACATGCCGGGGCGGAGCCGGACCGGCTCGAGACCTTCCAGGACAGTGATGTCCTTCGCTGTGTACGATGTTTCCGTCATGAAAAAAGCCCTGCAAATAGCGCGCTTGCGGGCTTCCAACAGTCTATCAGAAAGAGAGGTCGGAAGTGAGTTTAAAGCGCGCTTCTTTTTGCGTTTTGAGCGAGGCTCGCCGCGGCCGCTCGAGCAACGAGGACACGTAGCTCTTCGTTGTCGATCACGGCTGCCAGCTCTTCGGCTTGTGCACGCTCTCTCGCTGTCGTCGCGGGTGCCGCTGGAGCGAGTGGCTCACTCGATTCTCTCCCTGCGCTGGGCACGGGGCCCGGTGCGAACCGAAGCTCCCTAGGGCATTCCTCGGCCAGAACTTGCTCGAGCTTCGAGAGGATCTGTGGCGCCAGATGCTTGAGCTCGAAAGCCCAGGTTGCAGAACTCGTGTTGACCTGAAGCACTCCTCCGCGGGTGAGTCGGGCAGGCCATGCATTTGTGGCGATCGTCTCGCCCACCACGCGCGGCCAAACGCTAACGACCTCGCTAGCGGCCGGAAGTCCAACCCGCCTTGCCGTCTTCTTGATCTCGTTCCCGAGGCGATCCATCACACTGCCTTGGCGCTTCCCTCGCGAACCCGAACAACCTGATCTGCAGGTACGGGAAGCGCACTTTCGCTAGTCGCAGTCACGATTGTCTGCCCAAGCCCTCGCAGTCGCTCGATCAGCGACTTTCGCCGACCTAGGTCAAGCTCCGAAAGCACGTCATCTAGTAACAGAAGCGGCGCGCCAAAATCTCGTTCCGTTAGCAGTTCGGCTTCTGCGAGCAGAAGCGAAAGCCCCGCCGTTCGCTGCTCTCCCTGAGAGCCGAAGGAGCGAAGCTCACGCCCCTTCGCGAGAACAACGATCTCGTCTAGGTGCGGACCCGCGCTGGTCGTTCCCCTCTCCAGATCACGCGGCAACCTTCGCTCGAGTATTTGCGCGGTCAACGACTCGGCCGAGTACTCGAGCCTGCAATCCGGCAGTCCGAGCGCCGCTCCGACATTCGCGAAACGCGGGGAAAGCATCTCGATCGAGCGTCTTCGGGCCTCCTGAAGCGAAGCCCCGAGCGCCACAACTTGCTCGTTCCACGGTGAGAGCGCCTCCTTCGTCGATAAGCCAAGCGCGATCTTCCGTAGGCTGGCGTTTCGCTGGCCCAGAGCCTCGCCGTAGGCGCGTGGGAGACTCGCGCGTGCCGGAAGGAGGCGCGTCAGCGTTCGATCGATATAAGCCCTGCGCACGGCCGGTCCACCCTTGACCACGACGAGGCGATCAGGAGTGAAAACGAGCGTAGGAAGCTCACTTCGCAGTTGGTCGCTCGCTGACAGTAGAGCTCCGTTCAGACGGGCGCGCTTACCTTCTCCGCGAACGATCGCGACCTCTACCAAAACATCATTGCTCCGGCGCCTCGCTTGGAGTGCGACACGAGCCGCGGCGGAACCGAAGCGAATCAGTTGGGCATCAGCTCTCGTCCGCGGCGAGAATGCCTGAGTACCAACGTGCACCGCTTCGACGAGATTCGTCTTTCCAGCTCCATTCGGCCCCGCGACCAGCACAAGACCGCTCTCCAACTCGAGCTCTAATCGCTCGTACGAGCGGAAGTCGCGCAGCGTGAGTTGACGAACGCTCAGCCCGCGAGGCGG
>PMXT01000183.1 GCA_003170995.1 Actinomycetota bacterium
GAAGGCTGCGAGCGCGACTGGTCGCTGACGGCACGAAGCTTCTCAGGCCAAGACGGGCATGTCCGCGCGGCCGAGCTGGTGCGTGTTGAGTGGAAGCCGTCTGCGAACGGCGGCCCGCCCCGCCCCGAAGAGGTGCCTGGCAGCGCCTTCAGCGTCGAGGCCGATCTGGTGCTACTGGCCATAGGCTTCGTTCATGTAAAGCACTCTAGGCTTGTGAAGGATCTCGAGCTCGAGCTCGACGGACGCGGCAACATCGCCTGCGCGAACTACGCGACTTCGGCTCCGGGCGTCTTCGCCGCCGGCGACGCACACGCCGGGGCCTCACTGATCGTCACGGCCATTCACCATGGCCGCGAGGCAGCCGCAGCGATCGACGAGTTCCTGCGCGGCTGAGCGCTCTAGGCGGCGTCAAGCGCACTGAGTCGCGAGCCGGTTTCGGCGGCGAGCTCGATCTGCTCGATCACGACGTCGAACACGTTCTCGTCGTTGTTGTATTCGAGTCCGAAGTCGGGGGCTGCGTTCACCTCGAGTACGCAGAAGCCGCCTTCCGGTAGCGGCATGACGTCGACGACCGCTAGCTCCAGGCACGTCATTTCGGCCGCTTCGAGCGCCATTCTGGCGGCACGCGGCTCGATGGTCTCGGCAATGCGCTGGGCGCCGCAGGAAACGTTCGTTCGCCACTCACCGTCACTTGTCCGCCGCCGAACCGCGCCGGCCACCGTCCCGTGGACGACGAGCACACGCAGGTCGAAACCAATCGGCGGAATGAGCTCTTGGGCGATCGCGCCGCCGCGCTCGAGCCAGGCGCGCCCCACGAGCTCTCGCGTCAGTTGGTTCAGCTCGCGGATCTCATCGACCCGAAAGACGTCGACTCCCCAGCTACCGAAACGCGGCTTGATCACCAGCGGCAGCAGCGAAGCGAGTTCGCTCCAGTCGTCGCTCAAGAATCGAGTCCACGGTGTCGGCACGAGACCGCTCTCGAGTAGACGAGCGCAAAGAAGCTTGTCGTGCCCGGCGAGCAGGGCCTCGGGGCGGTTGAGAACGCGTACCCCGCGCCTCTCCAGCTCGACCAGGTCAGATAGACCGCGCTCGACGCCGTCCAGAGTCCGGCGCACGTCGAGGCGAGCGAGCACAACGTCGCCGGGACGGAGGACGCGCAGCGCCTCGCGCGGATCGAGCACGCCGTAGGACTCGTTCGATCGCCAGGCCGAGGCCAGAGCGAGATTCGTCTCCGTAGCTGAGTGAGCGACGATCGCGAAGGGCATCATGAGCAGCTTGACACGAGCGATGCGGTTCGAGCGACGCTGTCACCAACATGTTTCACATTGGCGACGAAGTCGTCACTCTGTGGTCAAGCGTGTGCTATTAGGCGCTCCGACTCGTATCGCCCTAGAATCCAACCTTGATGAAATCGGACTCCATCCGTCCCGAGCACCCCGAGTACTTCATGAAGATCGCCATGGCCGTACGCGAGCGGGCGAACTGCCTCGGGAGCAGGGTCGGCGCCGTGCTCGTGCTCGGCGATCGTGTGATCGCCACCGGCTACAACGGCACGCCCGAGAACATGACCAACTGCGACGAGGGTGGCTGCGATCGCTGCGCGAACCGCGAACAGTATGAGTCGGGCACGGCCTACGACGTCTGCATCTGCGTCCACGCCGAGCAGAACGCTCTCCTTTCAGCCGCGCGCTTTGGCACCGCGGTCGAGGGCGCCGTTCTCTACACGACCACGCGCCCCTGCTTCGGCTGCACCAAAGAGCTCTTGCAGGCCCACGTGAGTGCCGTTTACTACCTGCACGAGTGGAACCACCCCGACGAGCGGTTGGCGCAAGAGTACGAGCGGCTGCAGGGGCGTTTCGCCGGCGGTGTCAAGAAAGTAGACATGGCCGACCCGCGCGAGGACTGGGCGCGCGGACTCGCCGCCTCGGCTCCGTACAACGTGGAATCCGCCGGCGACGAGACGTAGGGGCTGACAGACGCACGAGCGGTGCCCAGCGTGTCGGGAACGCCCCCGGCAAGAATCGAACTTGCGCACGTGGTTTAGGAAACCACTGCTCTATNNTCCACTGAGCTACGGGGGCTCGGTACGGTCAAGATAGCCACTTCCGGCGGAAACAGGGCGACATCTGCCGAGTGCGCTATTTGGCGCGAGTGCGAGATCCGACTGTGAGACTGACCGAGCCGGGCCGCAACGGGCTTAGAGCGCTAGCACCTGACGACAGCGGCTAGCAGGAGCTAGGAAGCGTAGACCTCGAACTCCGAGAGCTGGGCCGCGGACTGAACCGTGTTGCTGGTGAACGTCAGCCGGAGGNNGAGGTAGCGCAGCGAGGTGGGCGTGAACGTGATCGTCACGGTGTTCTGCGTCGCCGGGTCGAACACGTAGTTGGCCGCGGCGACCAGGGTATCTGAGGGGGCACTGGTGCTGCCACCGGTGATTGCAATGTTCTGCGTCCGCGAAGTCCAGGCGGTCGCCGGAGGGAGGCGTAGCACGATCTTGCCGACGCTCGTTGCGGCTCCGAGATCTACCTCGAGCCACTGTGGCGACGACACGCCGACGAACTCGCTCTGCCAGTATGTATCGGCGTTTCCGTCGTTCGCAGAATACGCGTGGTAGTCGGCCGGGCCTTGATCGCTGAGGGTCGACCCCTCCACGGTGCTCGCCGTGATTGTCTTTCCGAACGCGAAGTTCTCGGGCGTCACGACAGCGGTCTGATTCGAGGTTGCGCTCGCGGATCCGTAGGAATTGCTTGCTGTGACGACCAGGCGGATCGTGGAGGCGACGTCTGCGAGGACGAGGGCGTAAGAGCTAGAGGTAGCGCTCGAGATGTCCGAGCAGCTCGCAC
>PMXT01000180.1 GCA_003170995.1 Actinomycetota bacterium
ACTCCGCCGGATGCGGGCGCAGCGCCACGAAGTCGACCTCGTGCTCCCTCTTCCAGTCGATCCAGGTGCGGATCAGGTCTTCGCTGAAGACGCCGCCCTTGAGCAGGAACTCGTGATCGGCCTCGAGCGCGTTGAGCGACTCGGCCAGTGAGCCCGGCACCTGCGGGATGTCGGTCGCCTCTTCGAACAGGTCGAAGTCGGCCGGCTCGCCCGCGTCGATGCCCTTCTCGATTCCATCCAGGCCGGCCATGAGCATGGCCGAGAAGGCGAGGTAGGGGTTCGCGGAGGCGTCCGGCGGACGGAACTCGAGCCGCTTGGCTTTCGGCGACTCGGAGTACATCGGGACGCGGATGCAGGCCGAGCGGTTGCGCTGCGAGTAGACCAGATTGACCGGGGCCTCGTAACCGGGCACGAGCCGCCGGTAGCTGTTCGTCGTCGGGGCGCAGAAGGCAAGCAGCGCCGGCGCATGCTTGAGCAGACCGCCGACGTAGCTGCGAGCCAGCTGCGAGAGGCCCGCGTAACCGGACTTGTCGGCGAACAGCGGTGTGCCTTCCTTCCACAGCGACTGGTGCACGTGCATGCCCGAGCCGTTGTCACCGAAGAGCGGCTTGGGCATGAAGGTGGCCGACTTGCCCGCGCGCTTGGCGATGTTCTTGACGACGTACTTGTAGATCATGACCTGGTCGGCCATCTTGAGCAGCGATTCGAAGCGCATGTCGATCTCGGCCTGGCCGGCTGTCGCGACCTCGTGGTGGTGATACTCGCAATCGATTCCGAGCGCCTCGAGCGTCAGCACCATCTCGCTGCGGATGTCCTGCTGCGTGTCGTGCGGAGACGGTGGGAAGTAGCCCTCCTTCTCGTGGATCTGGTAGCCCAGGCCCGGCTTGCCGCTGTTCCAGTGAGCTTCCGCGGAATCGATCGTGTAACCGGTGCGCTGGGGCTCCAGGTCGTAGGAAACGGAGTCGAAGAGGAAGAACTCGCACTCGGGCCCTATGTAGGCCGTATCGGCGATGCCGGTCGAGCGGAGATACTCCTCGGCGCGGCGCGCGACGAAGCGCGGGTCCTTGTCGTAGGGACCACCCGTGATCGGGTCGCGGATGTCGCAGATGAGCGAAAGCGTCGGTACTTCGGTGAACGGATCCATGATCGCGCTCGCCGGGTCGGGCACAAGCAGCATGTCCGACTTGTCGATTGCCTGCCAACCTCTGATCGACGAGCCGTCGAAGCCAAGGCCCTCTGTGAATGCCGCCTCGTCGAACGCCTTGAGCGAGAGCGAGACGTGCTGCCAGCGACCGAGCAGATCGACGAACTTGAGGTCGACGATCTTGGTCTCGGTGCTTTCGGCGAATTCGAGCGCGTCCTTCGGAGCAACCGAAGGACCCGCCCCAAGGTACTGCTTGAGCTCGGTATCCATGTCCGACATTTGGGTTTTCCTCCCCATCGATTGGTCCAACAAAAAAGGCCCAGAACCTGGCCGGTTCCGGGCCTGAGCACTAAAAAAGGGCCCGAACGTACCAACGTCCTGAGGCCCCGTTGCCTCGACGAGCGCCTTCATCGGCGATTCGCCTACTCCTTAGGATGCCGGGGCGGAAACTGCTTGTCAAATCGCCTACCACACGAGCTCTCGCGCGATCTCATAACCGAAAGAGATACTTGCCGCGTGCGTGATGCCGGAGTCTCGCCGCGGCGCGGCAAAACGCGGCTAAGACTAAAGTTCGGTTTCTGGGTTTCGCTCAAGCAGTTAACGGAGGGAGTGAGTCTGGTGGCCAAGGTAACGACGAAGGATCGGGCAACTTCGGATCCCGCCGAGCGCAAGCGCGTTCTCGAGAGCGTGCAGGCCGACGGCATACAGATGGTCCTGCTTTGGTTCACGGACATCGAGGGACACCTGAAGAGTTTCGCCATCACTCCCAGCCAGCTCGAGGAGGCTCTCAACGACGGAATGGGCTTTGACGGCTCTTCGATCACCGGCTTCAACGCCATCGAGGAGTCCGACATGGTCGCCATCCCCGATCCGAAGACCTTCGCGATGATGCCCTGGCGCGAAGGCGAGACGAAGACAGTTCGCATGATCTGCGACATCGTCACACCGGAGGGAGAGCCCTACGAGGGCGATCCGCGCCACGTGCTCCGACGCGCGCTCGAGCGGATGAAGGCGATGGGCTTCGACACTTTCAATGTCGGCCCCGAGCTCGAGTACTTCCTCTTCAAGGATTCGAAGGGGACAGAGCCGCTGGACGAGGGCGGCTACTTCGTGCAGACGACCAGGGACGCTGCCACCGAGCTGCGCGCCGAAACCACCCGGGCACTCGAGGGAATGGGAATCGGCATCGAGTACTCGCACCACGAGGTCGGGCCGTCCCAGCACGAGATCGACATGCGCTACACCAACGCCCTGGCGATGGCCGACGCCACCGTCACCTACCGGCTGATCGTGAAGGAGATCGCGGCCAAGAACGGCGTCTACGCGACCTTCATGCCCAAGCCGATCTTCGGCGAGAACGGCTCGGGCATGCATATCCACCAATCGCTCTTCCGCGGCGAACGGAACGGCTTCTTCGACGCAAGCGACAAATACCACCTCTCGAAAGAGGCGAAGGGCTTCATCGCCGGCCAGCTGAAGCATGCCCGCGAGCTTTCGGCGATCTTCGCCCAGTGGGTCAACTCCTACAAGCGATTAGTCCCGGGCTACGAGGCGCCGGTCTACGTCGCCTGGTCGCAGCGCAATCGCTCAGCGCTGATTCGCATCCCGTACTACAAGCCCGGCTCCGAGAATGCGACGAGAGCGGAGATTCGCTGCCCCGATCCGGCCTGTAATCCCTATCTCGCCTTCGCCTGCCTGCTGCACGCCGGCCTCGAGGGGATCGAGCACAACTACCAGCTCCCCGCGCCGATGGAGACGAACCTCTACCACCTATCGCCCAAGGAGCGCGAGCAGCGCGGCATCGTCTCACTGCCCGAGACTCTGGGCGAGGCGATAGAAGAGCTTTCCCACTCGCGCCTGCTGCAGAAGGCGCTCGGCGGGCACATCTTCGACAACTACGTCGGCCTCAAGCGTAAGGAGTGGGACGACTACCGCGTCCAGCTCACGGATTGGGAGTACAAGCGTTATCTGCCCGTCCTTTGACCCGCGAAAAGTCCGCCGGCGAAGCCGGCTAAGAGTTCGTTTCAATTGACGACCTGCCGACTGGGTGCGATCGGTGGATGCGATGCTAGGACGCAGGGAATGCCCGTATCGACAGAGATACGGATGCGACTGAGGCGG
>PMXT01000197.1 GCA_003170995.1 Actinomycetota bacterium
CTGCCGATATGGCCACCTCGGTTATACATCCCCACCGGGATATGCCCATGGTGACCTCGTTTGGCAGGATAGGGAGGTGGCGAAGCTGCGTACGCCGCCGCCCGATCAGGTTCTGGCCTTCTGCGCCGAGAATCCGGTCGAACGCGTCTTTCTGGAGGATCTCGCCCGGCGCGGGCTCGGACGCTTTCTGGCCGTGCCCCAGGACGGCGCTCTCGAGGCGCTCTGCCACTTCGGCGCCAATATCACGCCGGCGGGCCTTGGTTGCGGCGTCTTCGCGCGCCGGGCGCTGACGAGTGACGCGCGCATGATCGTCGGCGCCGAGCGCGCGGTCGACGAGCTCTGGCAGGAGGTCGCGAAGCATCTACCACCGCCCCGGCGAGACAGCCCCGGCGAGCCCGTCTACGAGCTGCGCGAGCGACCTGCGCCGGGCGCTAGCGGCTTGCGCCTGGCGACGAGCTCCGACCTCGAGTTGCTGGTGCCTTCCTGCGCCGCCGCGCACGAGGAGGAGTTGGGCATCAACCCGCTGGAGCACGATCCGGCCGCTTTTCGCCAGCGCACACGGGTTCAGATAGTGGCGAGTCGTTCCTGGCTCTGGACCGAGAACGGGCGCCTCCTCTTCAAGGCCGAGGCTTCGGCCTGGACTCCGTCGGCGATACAGCTCCAGCAGGTCTGGACCGACCCGGAGCTGCGCGGGCGCGGCTACGCCGCTCGGGGGCTTCGCGACCTCTGCCGGCGGCTGCTCGAAAGCACGCCACGGGTCTGCCTCTTCGTTCGGGCCGAGAACGAACGAGCGATCGGGCTCTACGAGTCGATCGGGATGCAACAGGTCGGCTTCTTCCGCAGCATCGTCCTTTGACCGACGTGGATCTGGAGACGAGTTCTACGACCAAAGTCGATTCGTCGCCGGCTCTGCGCTAGCGTGACGCCATGCAACTGGTGCTCGTAGCCCGCCACGCCGAGAGTGAGTGCTCGGCTCAGGGCATCGTCAACGGCAAGCCGAACGATCGCTGCCCGCTGACGAAGCGTGGGCAGGAGGAGGCTCACGCGCTCGGTCGCTCGCTGGTCGGACGCCAGCTCGATCTCTATGTGACCAGCGCGTTTCGGCGTGCGCGACGGACGGCCGAGGTCGCACTCGCCGGGCGCGAGCTGCCCTGGCTCGAGCTGGCCGAGCTGAACGACATCCGCGTCGGAGCTTTCGAGGGCGGTGCGCTCGATCTCTACACCGCCTGGGCGCACACGCACGAGCCCGAGGAGCGGCCACCGGGAGGAGGGGAGAGCAGGGTCGAGGCGGCGGCACGCTTCGCCCGCGGGCTCCGAATCGTGTTGGCTCGCGCGGAGCCCGCCATCCTCGTCGTTACGCACGGTCTGGTCGTCAGCTTCCTGCGCGAGGCCGCCGCCGGCCAGGCCTTCCGCGCTCGTCACGCCCCGGTTCCCTACGCGCGCCCCTTCGAGTTCAGCGCCGAGGAGCTGAGCCAGGCGCTCGACCGGCTCGAGACCTGGCTGAAAGATCCGCACTGGAGCGAGTGAGCGGCGCCGGCTCCTGCGAGTTGGTTACAAATGAAGCACTCCGCCGCCTCACTGCGCTCGGCGGCGCGATGTTGTCTCGACCCGAAGCCGACACATTCGCGTGCGTGTTTTCTCGATACCGTGCTACGCCCCGTGGGAGGGTGGGGGGTGGAGAGGTGGGTCCCGCCGCTTTCGGAGCCGGCGAGATCGCCTGGCCGCGCTCCGCGGCGCGAGGCTGTGTCCTCGGGCGCACCCGTAGCCGCCGGCTACGAGCACTCCCTGCGTTCTTGCATCGCCCCCTCCGCTAACTGGCTGCGACAATGAGTTCATGAGTGGCGCGCAGATCCGCGAGCGAATCGAGCAACTGATTCGCTCGGAGAGCTTGATCGAGCCCGGCGGCGAGGTTCTCTGCCTGGTCTCGGGCGGAGCCGACTCGACCTGTCTCTGGCACGCGCTTGGGGTGCTCGGCTACCGGGTCAGCGCCCTGCACGTGAACCATCACCAGCGCGGCCAGGAGTCCGACGAGGACGCTCGTTTCTGTCGCGATGTTCTCGGCGCCGAGGTGGTAGAGGCCGGCGAGCCGGGGATGAGCGAGGCCGAGCTGCGCGATCTCCGCTACTCGTTCGGCGCCGGGCTCTTGCGCGCGACCGGGCACACCGCCTCCGATCAGGTCGAGACGATCCTCTACCGGCTGGTCTCGAGCGGTAGTACGCGCGGAATCAAGCTGAGGCGTGAGGACGACGTGGTGCGCCCGCTGCTGGGCCTTTGGCGAGAAGAGACGCGGGACTATTGCCGTGCCGAGAGTCTTGGTTTCCGCGAGGACTCGAGCAACCCCGGCACGGTACGAGGCGTGATCCGCAGCGAGATCCTGCCCGCGCTGCGCCGCCTTCATCCGGCCGCCGAGGAGAACATCCTTGCTCTCGCGCGCGAGCGTCCGCGCCTGCCGCGCGGCCTGGAGGGGGCGCTGCTCGAGCTCTTGAACTCGCGTCGGGGCTCCGGGTCGGCCGATCTGGGTCCGGCGCTCAGGGCGGTACGGGAGTACGACCGGATCTATCTCGAGCAGGGCCCACTACCGCTCGAGGGCAGCGTGCGCTTTGGTCCCTGGATTCTCGAATCCGAGCTGGAGGGATTGCAGGTACGCTGCTTCCAGCCCGGCGACAGGCTCGCTGGAAGGAAGAAGAAGATTCAGGACGTGTTCGTAGACGCGAAGATCCCCCGCTCACAAAGGCGTTCCTGGCCGCTCGTAACCAGGGGCGAGGAGGTCGTCGCGGTGCCGGGCATCGTCGCGGCGCCGGGCTACGAAGACGCCGTGCGGGCAACGAAAGAAGACGACCAGTGACGCATCCGGCGCAGGGAGCAGAGCGGCCGTGAACGATGCGCGGCTCGAAAGCGGCGTGGGCGAGATCCTCGTCTCGGAGGAGCAGCTGCGCAATCGTGTCGCCGAGCTGGGTCGCGAGATCGCTTCCGCCTACGAGGGGCGCGACCTCCTCTTGGTCGGAGTTCTCAAGGGCGCCGTCTTCTTCATGGCCGATCTGATGCGCGAGCTCCCGCTTCCCTGTGAAGTGGACTTCATGGCCATCTCCAGCTACGGCTCGGCTAGCGATTCGTCGGGCGTGGTGCGCATCCTCAAAGACCTGGACATCAACATCGAGGAGCGCCACGTCCTGATCGTCGAGGACATCATCGATTCCGGGCTCACTCTCTCCTATCTGATGAGGAACCTACGCTCGCGCTCACCGGCTTCGCTGGAGATCTGTGCCTTGTTTGTGAAGGAGACGGCGGGGAAGATTCGCAAGTCGGTGCGCTACATCGGCTTCGAGCTCCCCGATCGCTTCGTCGTCGGCTACGGGCTCGATTTCGCCGAGCGCTACCGCAACCTCCCTTACGTGGCAGCACTAGACGATTCGCTAATTCCCGAAGGACCCTGAACGGGCGTGCATCGGCCTCCGCCTTCTGCCCCGAATGGCTACCTCCGGGGCGCCTCAAAGGAGGCCGAAAAACGGAGTACTACTGCTAGGCTCCGGGTTGAGGCCCAACGATGAATCGCTTCTTCCGCAGCGCGCTTTTTCCCTTGATCCTGATAGCTGGGATTGTGCTTCTCGTGTCCCAGCTCTACTCGGGCTCGGGTGGCGCTAAGAGCATGAAGATCACCTACTCGCAGCTGATCTACTACACCAAGGCGAACAAGGTGCAAGAGGTCACCTTCAGTCCCAACTCGCAGCAAATCAAGTACGTGCTCAGGCGGCCCAAAGGCGTAAGCGGCAAGGTCAACTACCCAAGCCCCGAGTCCGAGGCCAATTTCGAGAAGATTCTCCAGGCGAAGCACGTGCGCTATAGCTCGAAGGGCATCGGCTCCTCGCCTTGGATCTCGATTCTCGTCGGCCTGCTTCCCTTCGTATTCATAATCGGGATCTGGATCTTCCTGATGAACCAGATGCAGGGCGGCGGCTCGCGGGTGATGAGCTTCGGCAAGAGCCGGGCCAAGCGGATGACACCGGACGCGCCCAAGATCAGCTTCCGCGACGTCGCCGGGGTGGACGAGGCGGTCGAGGAGCTGCAAGAGATCAAGGAGTTCCTCGAGAATCCGAAGAAGTTTCAGGCACTCGGAGCGCGTATCCCCAAGGGCGTGCTGCTCTACGGGCCGCCCGGAACCGGAAAAACGCTGCTTGCGCGCGCGGTCGCCGGCGAGGCCGGTGTGCCCTTCTTCTCGATCTCGGGCTCGGACTTCGTCGAGATGTT
>PMXT01000169.1 GCA_003170995.1 Actinomycetota bacterium
CTCGTAGCCCTGGAGCTCGCGATCGTGCTACCGGCGAAAGGAGTCAGCTTCGCGATTCAAGGCGGGCCCGCCGCCAGATACCTCGGCTGGACGCTGATCGCCGCGGCTCTCTGGGGTGCATTCGGGAGCGGTCTAGGGATCATCATCCGGAATCAGATCGGCGCCGTCGTAACTTGCTTCGTCTGGCTGATCGTCGTCGAGAACCTGATCATCGCAATCCTGCGCACGCATGCGATCGACTCGCACGCCGGGCGGTTCCTCCCAGACCATGCCACGGGAGCGGTTCTACACACCGGCGCGCGTACTCCGGACATGCTCGGTCACCTCGGCGGGGCGGTCACCCTCGGCGGTTGGGTGGCATTTGCCACGGTCGCCGCGCTGGTGCTGCTCGGTCGCCGCGACGTGAGCTAGGTCTTGTTCCCGATTCTCCCGTTGGCATCGACGGCGATGACCGGCGTCCTTCTGGTCAGCAGCACGGCCGAGCTCGCGAAGCCGACCAGCAAAGCGATCGCGGCTATATAGCCCCCTAATTGCAACTCGACGCTGGTCTTCCCGGCGATGCCCGCGGCGAAGAAGGCGAGCGCGATCGCCCAGATGGCGAAGGCACAGATCATCTTCTGCAGATACCACTTCTGCCCGTAGACCAGCTTCACGCCGAGCTTCGCCTTCAGCTCTTGCGCGAACGCCTGGCTCACCTTGCGGTTGCGGAACCAACCCTTGGGCAGCAACCTCGTGGGTGCGAGCAGGCCGCAGATGGCCGCCACGGCGACGATCTGCCAGGCGATCCGAAGCGTCTGGCCGCTTCCGAATGTCGCCACAGCGAAGCGCGCGAGGGTTTTTGAGCCCACATCGCTGGTTCCACGCAAACTCTGATGCCAGTAGAACTCGAGTAGCCAGACCAGGATCACGGCAATCGCCGCGAGCTCGTAGAGCGGGTGAGCGATGCGATGTGCGAGCGAGGGAACGATGCCCAGACGCTCACCGGAGAGCGGCGACAATATCGCCTCCTTCGCCGGTTCGGTACGAAGATCGACATGCATTGGCGCCGCCGGGGAGGCGGATCTCTCGGCTTGCTCCGGCTTTACTGGGAGGACAGGTGCGTCGGGGGTGATGACCGGCGGAGTCGTGGCCTGCGGGCCGGGCGGCGGAGCCACTGGCGGGCCGGACGGTGGAATCGAAGGAGTAAACGCGCTGGAGCTCGGACGCCTGCCGAAAGCGGCCAGCCGCTCGGCGATATCGCTTGGGCTCGGCTCTGCGAGCTGCGGTGATTGCGCTTCCTCTTCGGGCGCCTCATCCGTGGCGACGGGCTCTTCCGCCACGGGGGTCGGCTCGTCCACGGGGGCGAGCTTCGCCCAGGGAACGCCCACCGGAGGTCCAGGCGGCGGCGAGGGAGCAGGATCGAGATCGGGCTCCGGCTCGGCCAAAGCGACAGGCAACGGGGCTGGCGTCTCCTGCACCTCATCCTCAGCGCTGTCGGGCTCCTCAACCGGCACTATCGCCACCGCGGTTGCGGGCACCGGCGTAGAACCTCTCTCCCCGGAGCCAACCGTTGGTCCGGCAGTCTCCGGGCTTTCCAAGTGCACGTCGAGCAGGCGGGAGTTGCAGATGACACACACTCCCAGCTCGCTGGTGGCGACGACCTTGTGACAGTTCACGCAGTACCCGACCCGCACAAGCGAGAAGGTTGTTCCGCAGTAGCGGCAAACTTTGGCCTCGAGCTTGATCTCCTCGGCGCACTCCGGGCAGGTTTTCATGCCTGGTTCCGACACGGCGACACCCCCTCTTCCGATTGCTCCGGTAGGCCGAGTATCGTCGCTCAGGCGGCCAGACTCAAGTGGGCTTGCTCGATCGCTGCGGGCGTTCCTGTTTCCAACCACGGCACGGCTCCGCCAACCAGTCGTGCAGACTAGCCGGGTTCGGGCGCGCTCTCGCCGAACTCGTAGCGGACTATCGCTCGCTTGACCGCGGCCGCTTCGTCCAGGCGCTCGACCGGGCGGTCGTGCGGGGCTTCATGCAGTAGCTCCGGCGATTCGGCCGCCTCGGTGGCTATCTGGCGCATTGCGTCGATGAAAGAGTCGAGAGTCTCCAGCGACTCGGTCTCGGTCGGCTCGATCATCAGCGCCTCGGGCACCACCAGCGGGAAATAGATCGTGGGCGGGTGGATGCCGTAGTCCATCAGCCGCTTGGCTACGTCAAGCGCCGAGATCCCGTGCTCGCGCTTGAGCTGGGCGGCCGAGAGTACGAACTCGTGCTTACAGAGGCGGTCGTAGCGAAGCTCGTAGACGTCCTTCAGCCGCGCCAGCAGGTAGTTGGCGTTGAGGACGGCCGCCTCCGACATCTCGCGTAGCGCCGGACCGTAGACGCGGATAAAGGCGTAGGCCTTGACGAAGACGCCGAAGGGACCGAAAAAGCCGCGTACCCGGCCGATCGACTTCGGCCAGTCACAGTCGAGCGCAAAGCCACCGTCCTTGCCGCGCACGATCCGTGGCACGGGCAGGAAGGGCTCGAGTGCCCTTCGTACCGCGACCGGGCCGGCACCCGGGCCGCCGCCGCCGTGTGGGGTCGAGAAGGTCTTGTGCAGGTTGAAGTGGACGACGTCGAAGCCCATGTCGCCGGGGCGCGAGATGCCGCAGACGGCGTTCAGATTAGCGCCGTCGTAGTAGAGAAGCGCCCCGGCCTCGTGGAAGAGGCGCGCCACTTCGACGATGCCCTCCTCGAACAGGCCGAGCGTCGAAGGGTTGGTCAACATCAGCGCGGCGGTGTCGGGGCCAACCACGCGGCGTAGATCCTCGAGATCGAGGTTGCCGCGCGCATCGGTCTTCACCGGCTGTAGCTCGAATCCCGACATCGTGACGCTGGCCGGGTTGGTGCCGTGCGCCGTATCGGGCACAACGACCTTCCGTCGCTGCTCGAGCTCACCGCGGTCCTGGAAGTAAGCGCGCACCAGCATCAGCCCGGTCAGCTCGCCCTGCGAGCCGGCCGCCGGCTGCAGCGAGACGGTATCCAGCCCCGAGATCTCCGCCAGCGCTTCCTGCAGCAGGAAGCAGAGCTCGAGCGCACCCTGCGCGTCCTCGGGAAGCTGATGCGGGTGCAGGTCGGCGAAGCCGGGTAGGGCGGCCAGGCGTTCATTCAGGCGCGGGTTGTACTTCATCGTGCAAGAGCCAAGCGGATAGAAGCCGGAGTCGACGCCGAAGTTGCGCTCGGCGAGCGCCGAGAAGTGACGGGCCAGATCGGGCTCGGCCAGCTCGGGCAGGCGTGGCGCCTCGGCCCGCGCCAGATCGGTCGGAACCGTCGCCTTCGGCAACTCGTAGTGAGGCAGCGAGCAGGCGCAGCGACCGGGCCTCGACCGCTCGAAAATCAGCGGTTCCTCGCGCCAGTCGCTCACGGACCGACCTCCGGTCTTTGGGCGAGGGGAAGGGGCAAGGGGGAAACCGGGAGGTTTCCCAAAACTCGATCCTCGGCCAACGCGGCGACATGTGCGGCGCGTGGGCTGAGGCGTGCACTCGAGAAGAAGGGAGCACACGAGGGAAACATGGTTGCTCTCGTGGGAGTGAGCCGTAGGCGAGCGACGCTCACGCGAGCACCTCCCCCAGTACCTCGGCCAGCCGCTCGATATCCGCGGGCGAGCGCTTCTCGGTCACGGCGACGAGCAGAACGTCCTCCATTCCCGGGTAGTCGCGCCCAAGCGGATAGCCCGGGTTGACGCCTTTCTTCTTCGCCTCTCGCACTACCTCTTCGGCCGAGCGGCCGAGGTGGACGGCGAGCTCCTTGAAGGATGGCGCCGCAAAGGCGAGCGGCAGATCGAGCTCTTTCTTCAGCAGCTCGACGAGGCCCGTGCAGGTCTCCCCTAGCTTGCACAGCCCATTCGAGCCGAGCCAGGAGAGGTAGACGAGCCCGGCCAGCGCGCAGAGCGACTGGTTGGTGGTGATGTTCGAGGTCGCTTTCTCGCGCCTGATGTGCTGCTCGCGCGTCTGGAAGGTGAGGACGAAGCCGCGCCGGCCTCTCCTGTCGGTCGTCTCGCCGACGATACGGCCGGGCATGCGCCGGATCAGATCCTTCTTCGCCGCCAGAAAACCGAAGTGCGGGCCGCCGAAGGAGAGGCGGTTACCGGCCGCCTGCCCCTCGCCGATCGCGATCTGGCAGCCGTAGTTGCCCGGCGCCTCGAGCACCCCGAGCGAGAGCGGGTCGACGTGGGCGACCGCCAGCGCGCCCGCCCCGGTGGCCGCCCGGGCGAGATCGGGCGCCTGCTCCAGACAGCCGAAGAAGTTCGGCTGCTGGAAGATCGCGGCGGCCGCGCCCTGCGACGCGGCCAGGAAAGCTGCGGGGTCGATCACGCCACCCGAGTGCGGTACTTCGACAACCTCCAGCCCGAACCCCGGCGCATAGGTTTTCACGACCTGCCTGACCTGTGGGTTGACCGTCTCGGCGATGGCGATCTTCCCGCGACCGGTCGCGTGGGCGGCCATGAAGCAGGCGTCGGCGGCAACCGTGGCGCCGTCGTAGCCTGAGGCGTTTGCAACCTCCATCCCGGTCAGCTCGCAGATGACGGTCTGGTACTCGAAGATGGCCTGCAGCACTCCCTGGCTCAGCTCCGGCTGGTAGGGCGTGTAGGCGGTCAGGAACTCCGGCCGAGAGATGACGGCCTCGACGATCGCCGGCACGTAGTGGTCGTAGACCCCGGCACCGAGAAAGGAGAGCTCGCGCCCGACATGGACGTTGCGCTCGGCCAGCGCCGTCAGCTCGCGCTCGATCTCCACCTCCGACGCGGCCGGTGCCAGCGCGAGCTCGCGCTCGAGTCGCAGCTGCTCGGGGATGTCCGCGAAGAGCTCCTCCAGCGAGGAGACTCCGATCGCGCGCAGCATCGCCTCCCTGTCGGCGTCGGTCAGCGCCAGGTAGCCGGTTCCCACGTCTTGCTACTCCTCGACCAGAAGCTGCTTGTAGGCCTCAACGTCGAGCAGAGCCTCGGCCTCGCCGGGATCGGAGAGCTGGACGCGAACGAGCCAGCCCTCACCGTAGGGATCGGCGTTGATGCTCTCGGGCT
This sequence comes from Actinomycetota bacterium, assembly GCA_003170995.1. Lineage (GTDB taxonomy): Bacteria > Actinomycetota > Thermoleophilia > Gaiellales > Gaiellaceae > Fen-549. Next base: position 5,042 of record PMXT01000169.1, read on the forward strand.
CGGATTGCACCTTCTCGTTGAACGCAATGACCTTGCCCGAGAGCGGGGCGACCAGATCCGAGACGGCCTTGACCGACTCGACCTCGCCGTAGACGCCGTCCTTGGCGACGGTCGATCCCACGACGGGCGGCTGGAAGAAGACGAGCTCGCCGAGCATGTCCTGTGCCTTCCAGGTGATCCCGAACACGGCCTCGCCGCCCTCGATGCGAGCCCAGTCGTGCTCGCGGTGGTACTTCAGATTGACCGGATAGCTCTCAGTAGCGGCCACGTCTCAACCACTCTCCTTGTGTGTCTGTGTAGTTTCTGGAACTCGTGTAGATCGGCTTCGGCACGACCTTCGCCCAAAGCGGCCGGCCGCGCACGTCAATCGTTAGCATCGACCACGGCTCGATCTTCCTCGCCGGTGCGTACCCCATGCCGATGCCCATATCGAGCATCGGCGAGTGAGTGCCCGAGGTGACTTTGCAATCCGGGACGATCGGCATGCCCTGGCGCGGAATACCGGGATGGTCCATGACGAAAGCGACCAGGCGCAAGGCCGGTCCTTCGGCGGAGATTGCGCGCAACCGATCGACGCCCGTGAACTCCTTGGCGAGCGCACAGGCCCAGCCCAGGCCGGCCGAGATCGGATCGGTCTCGGGTGTGATGTCTTGACCGTGCAGTGGCAGGCAGGCCTCGAGCCTGAGCGTGTCCCGGGCGCCGAGGCCGCAGGGCACGACACCGGCGGCGAGAATCCCGTCCCAGAGCTTGCCGGCGTTCTCCGCGGCGCAGATCAGCTCGCAACCGGCCTCGCCCGTGTAGCCGGTGCGGGCGCAGGTGCAAGACACGCCGAAGAGCTCGACTTCAGCGAACGTGAAGGTAGGCGCCGGCTCGAGCCCCAGGCGCGCGAGCGCTCCCGGGCCCTGAACGGCGATCAGCGCGTGATCATCGGAGACGTCGCGCAAGCTGGCGCCCGTCGGCAGGCGTTCGCTCAGCCAGCGCACGTCGCTCTCGCGGTTGGACGCGTTCACGATCACCAGGTAGCTCTCTGCGCCGCGGCGATAGACGATCAGATCGTCGACAATGCCGCCCTGCTCGTTGGTCATCAACTCGTACTGAGCGTGGCCGGGACGAATCCGGTCGAGGTCGTTCGAGAGCAGGCGTTGTAGCCCTTCGTGAGCCCCCGGCCCGTCGACCTCGAGCAATCCCATGTGCGAAGCGTCGAAGGCACCACTGTCGCTGCGCACCGCCTTGTGCTCGGAGATCAGGCCATCGTAGAAAACCGGCATCTCGTAACCGGCAAACGGGACCATGCGAGCGCCGAGAGCGAGATGGCGATCGAATAGCGGCGTTCGCTTCAACTCGGGCATGCTTCGCCGATGCTATCCATCCTGGCGGCCGGGCTGCGTGATTGGCCTTGGCAGATAGCTAGGCCCTCCTCGGCTCGTACTACTTCGGGCGCCACGTTCTTCCGCCCGCCCTCAAAGCTACCCGCCCGCGAGGTCGTTCTACAGTGGCGAGAGAAACGCGGCCGGAAACCCGACCCAGGCCGACTTCGACAAGCGCTCCGGGGCCGAGCGCCTGGAGAGCTACTCCTACGACCTGCTCGACCGCCTGACCGGCTACTGCGTCACGACGGGCTGCAAGAGCGAAAACAAGATCGGCTACTCATGCGATCAGGCCGGAGACCGCCTGACCGAGACGGTCGGCAAGAAGACGACAGGCTACGCCTACAACGCCGCGGGCGAGCTTCTCTCCCAGACTCTGCCCGACGGTACGAAGATCCCCTACTCCTACGACGCAAACGAGAACGAAACCAAGGCAGGTCCCTGGAGCTACTCCTACAACCTTGCAAACCAGCTCGTCTCTGCCGGCAACGGAACCACAACCGCCGCCTACTCCTATGACGGCGACGGAAACCGCTCGACCGAGCAGATCTCAGGCTCGAGCGCCTCGACCACTCGCTGTCTCTGGGACTCGAACTTCTCCCTATCCCAGCTCGCAGGCGAGCAGGACGCATCCGGCGCGACTCTCGCCAGCTTCATCTACGGAGCAGGTTCGCTCGCGATGATCGACTCGTCAGCCGCGTACCGCTACTACACGACCGACCGGCTCGGCTCGATCCGGGCAACAACAGGTCCCGCCGGCAGGATCGCTGGTGCCGCGGGGCGGCCGCTTCTGGCGTACAGACCTAGTGGAATAGGCTCATAGAGTTCAAATCAGCATGACGACCCGCCGACNNTGTCGCGTTCGTAGCCGGGGCTACGGGTACGACTGAGGACGCAGTATCGCGCCGCCGCGCGCCGCCATAGCGCAAGCTAGGCCGGGCTAGTCCTCGCGCAAGAACGAGGGAATCTCGAGCACGTCCTCGGGCATCTCGAACGATTCAGGCGCAGTCGCTTTCTTGCGCTCGCCGGTTCTGGTCGCGCGCCAGCGCCGGTGCTCGCCGCCGGAGCCGAAGCCGGTCGCGATCACGGTCACACGCACGGCGCCCTCGAGCGACTCGTCAATGACGGCGCCGAAGATCACGTTCGCGCTCTGATCGGTTGCCGCCGTCACCAGCTCGGCGGCCTCGTTCACTTCGAAGAGACCGATGTCCGAGCCGCCGGA
>PMXT01000002.1 GCA_003170995.1 Actinomycetota bacterium
CTTCACTCCCTCGCCCACGTACTGCTTGACCTCGATGGCGATCACCTCGGCGGGAGTCATCTGTTCGTTCAGGAACTCGACGACTCGCCGCAGCTCTCGTGGAATCTGATCGGCGACGAAGACAAGGCGGACGCGCCCGGCCTGGAGATTCACGGCGGCTCGCTTCCAGAATTCCTCTGGATCGGAATCGGAGCCGATCAGGTTCGTGACCTCGGTCTCCGAGTCGAGGTTCTCCTTCTCGCAGCGCCGCTCGAGTGCCGACTGGATCTCCTCGATCGGCCAGTAGACGACCGCGTTCGCGGCGTAGTCGAGCATCTGACCGACTACCTCGCGGCGGATGCGCGTGTCGGAGCTGCGCTTGGTTTCGACAATCGTCGGACCCGCGTCCTGGTCGAGGAAGAGGTGGTCGATTGACCATTTCGTCGCGCCTGAATCATTCGAGCCGAGCGGCGCCTCGCGGCGGATGAGCAGCCATCGTCGTGGCTCGGATCCAGGGAGTTGGTCGCCAGCGAGGAGGTCTGGGTACTTGGCGAGCAGTGACTGGAGGACGTCCTCGCTGTCGTACGGCGCCTCGGTCATGGCGATGAGGTTGTCATCGCCCTGGAGGAGGTACATGCCGCCGGTCATGGCCCGATTCTACGGGCATGAGCCGCGCTATACATTCGAGAGCTTGAGGGCGCAATCTCCCGGCCAGACCTCAGACGAAGAGGAGTCGGCGAGTGGACGATCTCAAGTTGTTGACCGAGGACCTTTCCCGGATCTATCAAGCAACGGGTCGCGAAGTCACGAGCCTGTTACAGAAGCTCGACTCGGATTTAGTCTCGGAGGCGGCGGAACCTGCATCATGGACATGACTACGCCGAGTTGCCGCCAAGCGACAAGCCCGCCCCGATTTCCGTTCAGTCGCCGCCGAGCAGTATCCTGACCGCGTGCCTTTGGTGAAGTCGAAGCAGCGGGTCGCTGACCACGGTGAGGTCTTTACGCCCGCGTGGATGGTCGAGGCGATGCTCGACTTGGTCAGGCCGGAGACGGAGCGGATCGACTCCCGTTTCCTCGAACCCGCTTGCGGCAGCGGGAACTTCGTAACCGTGATTCTGGAACGGAAGTTGACGGTTGTGGAGAAGCGCTACGGCAAGTCGCAACTGGACTTTGAACGCTACGCCGTCCTAGCCTCGATTTCCACGGTACCGGATAGAACTAACAGTGAGAGCATATCTAGGCGAAGCGGATGATAAGCTGCTTGTTTCCGTACCATGGCATGGATGTTGGCGTATCCGCAAGCCCTGATGCGACAAGGTACGGGTTATGAGCACGCTTGTCGAGCGTGACGGTGACCTCATCGTCGGTGACGACGACGCTTGCCGACACATCCAGAAGATTGCGGAAGATCTTTTTAGCCTGAGCCCGCTCGTATTCTCTGCTGATTCTGCCGGCCATGAGACGGTAGAGCGAGGCAGCCATTAGCGTGATTTGCAGATCAAAATCGATCTTCAGGCCGATCATCGAAGAGAGCGCATCCAGGTGAAAGAACTGAATAGCATCGGAGATGCCGTTTTCGATGAGCATCCTCTGCGCGTAACGGGTCACCAGGGCCGGGGCTGTGATCGAGACGTTGTTGGTGAGGATGATCGTCGGCTCTTCATGCCCGAGATCGGTGACCGTCACCTGGCGCAGGGTGCCATCGTAGCCTTTGAGCCGGATACGCTCATCGAGCACGTTCGGGGTTCGGAACGTGCGGGTCAAGGAGTTCAGGGTGATGCGCCGCCACGCCGAAGCCGGGCGGCTGAAGATCTCACCGAGCATTTTCCTGGACCGGCGTCTTAAGGTCATGAACAGGATTCCTTTCCGGTTCAGTTCGCTCAGGTGCTCGTAGGTGGTCAGTTGAGAGTCAAACACAAGCTCCCGGGGGAGAGAGCCGGTGTGCTGGTGCCAGAAAGCAACAAAGCGGAGGATTTCTCGGGTCTGATCTGCTTTGGTGACCCCCGCATTCGCATAGCAGAGAACCCGTGCCTCGGCATCCCGGGCGAGGAAGACAAGAATGCCCTTCTGACTCCGGCTCCGGCTGGAGACGTAGTGTTTTTCGAGCGGTTCTTCCCCGGTATTGGCAGGAACCGTGTGAAAGTCGAGATCGATCGAGGAACCCCTTTTGAGGCCTGCACGCTGCATCTCCTCGAACCATGCCCCCATCAGTTCGAGGTTGGTTCGATGGTCCACGCGCGAACTGTATCCGGCCAGATACGAGCGTTTGGGAACCACATTGAGGCCGGCAAACAAGGCGATCCCGTCGTCGAAGACCAGGTCCATCACATGACTCTTCCGTTCCTTGCCGGCAAGCTTCATCGCCAGAAGCGTCCGGACCGCTTGTTCGGCGGGGACCATACGCGAACCCGGCAGATCAACCCTCCCGAGAACGCCCCTCAGGTTGATGCGTTCCATGAGGGGCACAAACAGGAAAAGTCCGCCGACCCGGGTACGGAAGGAGCGCGGCGACAAATCGAGCGCCTTGATGTTGGCGATGGCTGCGGGGACCGGCCGTATCGTGGCCGGTCGCTCCTCATCCCGGCGTCTCGGCAGACGCTCGAATCCCTCCTCGTGCATGAGCGTGGACAGGGCATTAATGCTGATGCTGTGCCCGGCAGAGGCCAATTCGCGCTGGATGTCATAGACCGACAGGTTCTTCTTGCGCAGAGCGACGGCCAACTCCCGCACACGATCGCGCACGGGGGCGCTTTGCGGCC
>PMXT01000132.1 GCA_003170995.1 Actinomycetota bacterium
CGCCAGTCGAGGTAGAGCATCACCGCCGCCACGCCGAACACGGTCAGCACGTGCTGGGCAAAGAAGATCAGCCCGTAGCCGAGGAAGAAGCGAACCAATGTCAGGTCGACCGTCGAGCGCGAGAGCAGCTGTCCGGTCTGGTGGCGGTCGAAGAAGGAGAAGGAGAGCCGGACAAGCTTGGAGTAGATGCGCATGCGCAGGTCGTACTCGACCCCGAGCGCCTGCTTGCCGGCGATGAAGCGGCGCCCGGACATGAAGAGCGCGCGCGCGACCCCGGTCGCCACGATCAGCGCGATCAGAGTCCAGAGCTGCTGGTGCTGACCGTTCTTGATCGCGCCGATCGCCTTACCCGAGAGCAGGATGATCGCGATCTGAGCGACCTGCGCCCCGACGGCCAGCACGACCGAAATCGCCAGCCCGACCCGGTACGGCCTGAGAAAACCGATCAGACGAAAGAAGGTACGCCGGTTCTTACGCCGCGTGGCCGGAGTCTGTTCGAGAGCGATGTCCATGGGCTTATATCGACAATCGTCGATGATCGATTTCTATCGATATTCCAGCGTAGCGTCAAGCGGGTGGACTCGTGCGTTCGCTTGAATTCGAGAGCGAACGATGTTGGAATGGCGTTGTGCGTCATCTATTCCACGCCAGCGCGCTGCTGGCTGTTCTCTTTCTAGCCGCCTGCTCATCTGCGAGCACTCCTGCTCACCGAAAGGCAACTACGGCCGAGCGGAAGAGTCTTGTTGCCTCACTTCGTCGGACGTTCAACCCAGGAATAACCATGACCTCTGCGAGGGTCTCTAGGTTGAATCTCGAGTGGGCGAGCGTCGGCTGTCTCAACTGTGGCTGGCCGTACACGAAGACCCTTCTTCTACACCGTCGGCTCCGCGCATGGTCACTCGTTTACGACTTCACCCTCCATCAGCCCGCGAACAAGAGCTGCGAGGTGGCGCCGGTGCTGGTTCTACATGATCTCTACGGCATTTCATGCCCGCCGGTATCAGAAGAGCGCCGGGAGCTTGCTGCAGCGCTCAACCGCTTCTTCGACTACCCAACCGTGATGGGATCGGCGAAAATCTCGCGAGTCGATAGGAACTGGGCGAGCGTATACGAGACCAGTGTGAGCCCACGCGAGTTCCTGCTCTTCCACCGGGAAAAGGGACACTGGGATTTTGCCTACGTGTTCGATGTTCTCAAGGGAAACGTGGACGAGTTATCACATAGATCCGCGTTCAGCGCTTGTGCCTACGCGCCGGCGAATGTCATCCGCGACCTCTACCGGATCAAGTGCCCGCCCTGGCGCGCGCTCCATGCGAGATCGGCGACGAAGAGCGAAACGGCCACCATGAGGGCAGCCTTTGTTTCCGGTGAGACTCCCAAGTTCTCGCCTAGTGAACTGCCTCATGTCCACGTGTCGGCCTGCGTATCTCGACTTGACCCGTCCTGGGCGGTAGGGGGCGAGACCGAGGGCGAAGGCGGCGAGATGAGCTCTTCGGCGGGTCCGTGGCCTCTATGGTTTCATCGGCAAGGCGGTCGCTGGCGATTGGAGCACCCGCCGTCACACGCGATAATGCTTTCGCTTGCGGACTGCGGCTGATTTCTACAGACGAGCCGATCAGTATCAGCCGTGCTGTAGCTCGCGCCGTAGCAACCCCAGCGCCCGCTCGAACCGCACCCGGTTGACGAGTCGTTCAGCCAGCCCGAGGCGCCCGAGGGGTGCGGAAGTGAGATCACGGCCGTGTTACGAGCGCACGATCACGAACCAGTCGCCGCTGAAGACGACCTCGCCGCCGCCGAGCTCCGCGGCCAGCTCCTCGGCGCCGAAGAAGCGCTTGTAGACCTGCCAGCTGGAGCCGTCCTTGAGGATCCGCTCCTGTATCTCCTCGCGCTCGCGATCGGGGCGAAGGGCGGCGTCGCAGACGACCAGCTCGGGCGCGACCCGAGCAGCCTCGGCCAGGAAGAGTGCCCGCTCGCTCTGGTCGAGGTGGCCGTAGAAGTGAGCCGTGAAGACGCGCTCGAAGGCGTCGTCGGCGAACGGCAGCTCGAAGGCGTCGCCCTCGGTAAATGCGGCCGTCGGCACCCGCTCGCGGGCGATCTCGAGCATCTGTGCGCTCTGGTCGAGCCCGACCACCTCACCCGGAAGGTGACGGGTCAGAAAGCCCGTCCCGCAGGCGACATCGAGCGTGTGGGCCCAGGGAAGTGAGGCCAATGCGCGTTCGAGCACCGTCAGCTCCCCTTTCCAGCCAGGCCGCTCGCGTTTGCTGAACAGGCCGCGACCGAGGTACCAGTCGTCGTACTCCGGTGCGCGGGCGTCGTAGTACTCGCGCATGCCGCCTAGAGTAGTCAACATGCCCTTCCAGCTGGAAGCTGTTCCGAACTTCTCCGAGGGTCGCGACCGGGCAACGATCGATGCTCTGGCCCGGGCACTCGGCGCTCGCGCGCGGCTGCTCGACGTTCACGCCGACTTCGATCACAATCGTTCGGTCTTCACACTCGCCGGCGGCGATGAGGAGCTGATCGCCGCGCTTCTAGACGGTGTCGCTGTGGCGCGAGAGAGGATCGATTTGCGCTCACACGAGGGCGTCCATCCCCGTGTCGGAGTCGCTGACGTGCTGCCGATCGTGGCCGTCCGTCCCGAGGACATGGAGAGAGCGAGAGCGGCGGCGCTGGAGCTGGCGGAGCGGATCGGCGCCGAGCTCGAGCTGCCGGTCTTCCTCTATGGGGATCTCGCTGCCGGGCGAACGCTGGCCGAGCTCCGGCGCGGCGGAGTCGAGGGACTGGCGCGCCGGATCGAAAGTGGCGAGCTCGAGCCCGATTTCGGACCGTCTGGTCTCGATCCGCGCTCGGGCGCGGTGCTGGTTGGCGCTCGCCACCCCCTGATCGCTTTCAACGTCAATCTGCGCGGCAGCCTCGAAGCGGCCAGGGAGATCGCGGGCCTGGTGCGCGAAAGCGGCGGTGGCTTCGCCGGGGTGCGCGCTCTTGGCCTCGAGCTACCCGGCGCCGGGCTCGTGCAGGTGAGCATGAACATCGAGGACTGGCGGAAAAGCGGGCTGGGGGAAATCGTCGCTCGAATCGAGCGGGAAGCCGCGGCGCGCGGTGCGGAGATCGCCGGCTCGGAGCTGGTCGGGCTGATTCCGCTCGGCGCCGCCGCCGAGGCCGAGCAGGCGGGGCTCGTCTTCCCTCCCGCGCAGATCCTCGAGTCGAGACTGGGAAGCGAGCTCGGCGGGGAGCTGGACGACACGCTCATCTAGCCCACTGGTGTCAGACACCGATCAGAGGTGGGGATCGTTGTCAAGGGAGGTTCGTGGCGAAAGCGTGTCTTTTCGGCTCTCGATCCGCCGAGGGCGGCCTCTTCCCCGGTCGTCGAGCAAGGTGCGCTCGTGCCCGGCTCTGTTGGCGCTACGCTAAGCGTCGATGGCCACGAAGAAACAGCGCCGCCGGCGCGAGAAAGAGCTCCGGCACGAGTACGAATACGTCTACATCGACGAGGAGGGCAAGGAGGTCGAGGTCGAGCAGCCTCCGCCCTCGCGCAAGGAGAAGCAACGCCAAGCTGCGGTTTCCTCGAACGGTCGCCGCCCTACTCAGGTGCGGCCGGTGCAACCGCCCGACTGGCGCTTCCTGCGTAAACAGGCGCTCATTTTCTTCGCCGTCATCCTCGTCGTGTTCTCGATTGTGAACAAGTCGGTTCCTAAAGCTGCCGCGTTGGCAGCCGTCTACACATTGGTCACGCTGCCGGTCATGTGGCTGGTGCAGCGAGCGGTCTACCGCTCTTATCTGAAACGAACCGGTCAACTTCCGCCTCCGCGCGACGGCCGCTCGAAGTAGAAAACCACCCCCAGCGCCCGCAATAGTCAGAATGCGGCTGTGAGTCTCGTCGTCGATCGCTACGAGCTTGGCCCGCTGCAGACGAACTGTTACGTAGTTCGGAGCGAGCGTGGTGTTACCGATGCCGTCGTGGTTGATCCGGGCGGCGACGTGACCCAACTTCGACTGGAGCTGGCGCGAATGGGCGCCAAGCTGGCTGCCATCCTGCTGACGCACGGACACTGGGATCACGTGCTCGGCGTCGCCGAGCTGGTCGAGGCAACCGGCGCCCCCGTCTACTTGGGTGAGGCCGAGCTGCCCGAGCTCGAGTCTGGAGGGCCCGAGCTGATGGGTTTTCCACCGCTCCGTTCCTTCACCCCCGATCACCTACTCGCGGGCGGCGAGACGCTCGAGCTGGCGGGCCTGGAGATAGGGGTCGTCTTGGTGCCGGGCCACCGTCCCGGTCATCTCGCCTTCGTGCTGGACGGATGTATCTTCTCGGGCGACGTCCTCTTCCGAGGCTCGGTCGGACGCGCCGATCTCCCTGGTGGCGACTGGCCGACGCTTCTGGCAACACTCGAGATGCTCGTCCTGCGCTTCCCGCCCGAGACGGTCGTCTACTCCGGCCACGGTCCCGAGACGACACTCGGCGCCGAGCTCCGCTCCAACCCCTTTCTGACAGAGTTGGGGACGAGATGAGCTTCGAGGCGCCCAAGGGAACTCACGACGTTCTGCCGCGCGAGTGTCCGGGCTGGCGAAGAGTGATCGACGAGGCCGAACGGCTCTGCAACGCGTACGGCTACCGACGCATCGTCACCCCGACCTTCGAGGAGACCGAGCTTTTTGCGCGCAGCTCGGGCGAGGCCTCCGACATCGTCTCGAAGGAGATGTACAGCTTCGATGACCGCGGCGGCCGCTCGCTCACGCTTCGTCCCGAGGGCACCGCCCAGGTCTGCCGCGCCTATGTCGAGCACGGCCTGCAGCGTGAGCCTCAGCCGGTCAAGACCTGGATGGTGGCGCCGATGTTTCGCTACGCCAGGCCGCAAAGAGGCCGTTTCCGCGAGTTCTGGCAGCTGAGCGTCGAGGCGATCGGCTGCGATGACCCGGCCATCGATGCCGAGTTGATTGCGCTTCAGGCCGCCTGGCTGAAAGCGCTCGGGATCGAGACAACGCTGCTCCTGAACTCGATCGGCGACCGCGCCTGCCGACCGGCTTACCTCGAGCGCCTCGAGGCCTGGCTCGACGAGCACTCCTCCGAGCTCGACGCCGAGGCGCGCCACAAGCACGAGACCAGCCCCCTGCGCGTCTTCGACACCAAGAACCCCGCGCTCGCCACCCTGCTCGAAGGCGCACCGACGATCGGCGATGCGCTCTGCGCCGAGTGCAGCGAGCATTTCGAGGCAGTCAGGCGCTATCTCGATGCCTGCGGTGTCGCCTACATGCTCGCGCCCAGGCTCGTGCGCGGGCTCGACTACTACACCCGCACCGCCTTCGAGTTCGTCGCTCCAGGGCTCGGCGCCCAGGACACCGTCTCGGCCGGCGGCCGCTACGACTACCTGGTCGAGACGATCGGCGGACCGCCCACGCCGGCGGTCGGCTTCGCCAGCGGCATCGAGCGGGTCGTGCTCAGTGCCGAGCAGGACGAGACTGCCTCCGAGCTTGGAATCGACATCTTCTTTATCTGCGAGCCGGGTGCACCCCGCGAGCGCGTGCTGGCGCTGATGGTTAGCCTGCGCGCCGGGGGACGCAGCTGCGAGACGGACTACGCCGGCCGCTCGCTCAAGGGTCAGCTGACTCAGGCGCAGCGGCTGGGAGCGAAGCTGACGGTGATCGCCGCGGCTGGCGGGGTGACGCTCAGGCGTCACGGCCAGCTCGACGAATCGGTGTCGTACGAGCGGCTGGAGGAAGAGCTTGGATGAAGTGGCGTGATCTCATGTGCGGCGACGTTCGCCGCGAGCAGATCGGGAAGAAGCTGACGCTCTCGGGTTGGGTGGCGAAGCGCCGCGATCATGGCGGCCTCGTCTTCATCGATCTGCGCGACCGCGCCGGCGTCTGCCAGCTCGTGATCAACCCCGAGCGCGCTCCCGAGGCGGCCGAGCTCTCGCACGAGATTCGAAACGAGTTCGTGCTGCGCGCCGAGGGCGAGATCGTCGCCCGCGACTCGGAGGCCGTCAATCCCAAGCTCCCGACCGGCGAGATCGAACTGCAGGTCGACAAGCTGGAGATCGTCTCGCGCTGCCCGCCGCTCCCCTTCCAGCTCGACGAGGAGAACGTCGACGAGACCCTGCGCCTGCGTAACCGTTGGCTCGACCTGCGCCGCGACCACCTGCAGCGAAACATCGCCCTGCGCGCACAGATGATCGGAGTGATACGCCGCGTGATGGAGGCAGCCGGCTTCCTCGACATCCAGACGCCGATTCTCGGCAAGCCGACCCCCGAGGGCGCGCGCGACTTCCTCGTGCCGGCGCGTCTGCAGCCCGGCCGCTTCTATGCGCTGCCGCAGTCACCCCAGCTCTACAAGCAGATCTTGATGGTCGCCGGGTTCGACCGCTACTACCAGATCGCCGTCTGCTTCCGCGATGAGGATTTGCGTGCCGATCGCCTGCAGGAGTTGACTCAGCTCGACGTGGAGGTCGCCTTCCCCGATCTCGATCAGCTCTTCGCGCTAATGGAGCAGATGATCAAGGCTGTCTGGAGCGAGTGCCTCGGGGTCGAGCTCGAGCCGCCTTTCCTGCGCCTGGACTGGAGCGAGGCCATGAGTCGCTACGGCAGCGACAAGCCCGACCTGCGCTTCGCGCTCGAGATCGAGGAGGCGACCGCGGCCACGCGCAGTTCCGAGTTCGGCGTCTTCGCGAAGGTGCCCTGCGTCCGCTTCCTGCGCGCGCCGCAGGTCTACTCGCGCGGCGAGCTGGCCAAACTGGAGGAGTTCGCGAAGGAGTGGGGAGCGGGCGGGCTCGCTTACATCGTCTACGGCGAAGATGGTGAACCGCGCTCGCCGATCCTCAAGTTTCTCTCCGAGGCGGAGCTCGAGCTCTTTCGCAGCGAGCCCGGCACGACAGTTCTCTTCGGCGCCGGCGAGCCGGCGGCGGTCGCGCGCGTTCTCGGCCAGCTCCGGCTCCAGCTCGGAAGCGAGCTTGGCTTGATCGACGAGGACGCCTGGCGCTTCCTCTGGGTCACCGACTTCCCGCTGCTGGAGTGGGACGCCGACGGGGAGCGCTGGGACGCTGTTCACCATCCCTTTACGCGTCCGACTCCCGGCCACGAGGCGTTGCTCGACAGCGACCCCGGGGCCGCAAGGGCTCTCGCCTACGATCTGGTCGGAAACGGAGTCGAGCTGGGCGGCGGCTCGTTCAGAATTCACGAGCCGGATCTGCAGCAGAAGCTCTTCGACCTTCTGCACATCGCGCCCGCCGAGCAGCGCAGCAAGTTCGGCTTCCTGCTCGACGCGCTCTCGATGGGGGCGCCGCCGCACGGAGGTGTCGCCTTCGGCATCGAGCGCATGCTGATGGTACTCGGCCACGAGCCGAATCTCCGCGATACGCAGGCTTTTCCCAAGAACCAGGCAGGCGCCGACCCGATGACAGGAGCTCCTTCGGAAGCCGACCCCAAACATCTGCGCGAGCTTGGAATACGGCCGCTGACTCCTCCCGGCTAAATGAGAGCAGGAAATCAACCGATGGAGCAGGCATACTTCAGCCGCAACCGAATTTCTGACTAGTAATCACGCGCGAGCGAGGAGAGAGCGAGCCATGTCAACGCAAGATCCAGGTAGAGCACGACCGGCACCGCTGACGTCCCTTCCACGCATCGAGGACGTCCCGTTCGCCGATCACGGATATGAGCCCGATCAGGTTCGAAGCGCATTCGATGCCTTTCAGCGCCACGTAGCTCAGCTTCAAGCGCAGCTTCGGGTGCTTCAGGCGGCTGGCCACACCAGTATGGAACCCAGCGGTCATGCGGTTCGCATGGACGCACTACACCTGATTCGCTCTGCTGCCGAGTTCGCCGACGCGCTCGAGCGCGACTCCCAGACCGCTTCCGCCACGCAGCTCTCGCGCACCGAAGAGGAGATCAGAACGCGCCAGCAGGAGCTGGGTGCTCGAGAGTCCGAGGTCGAACGCTTCCGTCAGGAGTCCGAGCGCCAGCGCCAGGAGATTCTCGGCGTCGCTCGCAACGAATCTCGTGAGCTGCTCGCCAATGCCCAGCGCGAGGCTTCGCAGGAGCTGCGCGAGGCCGAGTCGCGCGGGAACCGGCTGCTCGAGCAGGCTCGGCACCAGGCGACCGAGCTCACCAATGCGGCTCGCGCCGAGGTTGAGGGAACACTGGAGTGGGCACGTGCTCAGGCCGCTTCGATCATGACCCGCGCCCAGCAGGGTGCCGAGCAGCTGCTCGGTGCGGCTGGTCTCGGCGAGGACAAGGTCGGCAGGGTGGCGGATTCGCTCGTCCAGGCGGCTGATCGCGAGGCGCAGGGCGCCCGCTCGCCGGGTGGCATCATGCGCCAGGCGACCTCACTACTACAGGCGAACTCGCCCACTGCCGCGGTTACGACGGCCGAGCCCGAGGTTGAGACGCCGAAAGCCGAGGAGCCTGAAGCCGATCAAATCGAGGAGACACACGAGCGGAGCGAGAGCGCGGATGAAGGCGGGACTCGGAGCTCCACTAGCTCTGAGGAAGAGGTCGCTTCGATCGAGGAAGAAGAAGAGACGACTGAGAAAAGTCCGGGCGAAGAAGGCCCCGGTGAAGAAGAGCCGCCGCGCTTCTATTGATTCGCTTCGACCCGTCTAGGCGCATCCGGCACTTGCCTGGTTCGTGATCGACGTAGACAATGAGCTGGCCCTACTCGGCTCTGGATCGGCCGAGCTGAGTCTGCTCTCGATGGAGATCGTTAGAGGATGCTGGGGAAGCACCGCCTAAAGCCAAGTTTCCTGCTCGAAGTGGCTTTCTTGGTCGTAGTATGGCTCGTCGCCTGGCTCGTGTTCGACGCGCCGTTTGTGGTCCTCATCTGCGCCATCTTCGGCGCCTACGCGCTCGTGTTCCTCTACGAGAGCTGGCTCGACAGACGCAGCCAGCGCGAGCGAGCCGAGACTCGGCGCTCGCGGAGAAAGGCAGCCGATCTCTACGGCGTCTTCACTGAGCCCGATGAGAGATCTCTGCCTCGGCCGTCAGCCAGCGTCAGAAAGGTGAGTAAGACCGCGCCCGCGCCTTCCGCTCGGTCGATTCCGGAACGCCTGACCGCGAAGCCGCACGGACACGAGGCCGAGGAAGAAGCGAATCGGGCAGCGCAAGAAACCACGGTCCCAGCTACTCCACCCGAGCCCGTTCCTTCCCGTAAGGCCGCCTCGTTCGAACCGTCAAGCAAGCGAGTGGAGACGAAAGAGAAACGCGAGCCGGAGCCTCCGGAGCGAGAAAAGCCTGTGCCGGTAACGGCGACGGAAAGCGCTCCCCGGCCGGCGGTCGTAGTACCGAGCTCGCCTGGAGGTGAGTTGGCGCCCGAAGAGACGCGTGAAACGGAGCCGCCAAAGCCACGTTCGCGCCTGGCGGAGATAGCCGCAGGCCCAGACGCTCGAAAGGCGGCTCGCTCGATCGGCGGCTGGAACGTCTGGCAGCTTGAGCGGCTTCTCGTCGCTCAGTCCAAGCCCGACCAGGAGCGCGACTACGAACGCTCGCTCCTGCTCGTCTACTTGCGCGAGTTCGCCGATCCCGATGGCCAGCTTCCGCCGGAGTTCGATGATCTTGTGCGCGAGTCGTTCGGCGACCTCGTACGCGGTCCAGCGAGCTAGTGACCGTCGCTGCGAGCATGCTCGGCTCCGCCGGCTTCGTCCGTGGCTCTCGCTCGGGCGAGCGAGATCGGGTTTGTGATGGGGACTGCTTGTGAAGCTCGTTGCCCAGCGAGTCGGCGTGTTGGCCGCGGTAGCGCTCGTCGCCTTGATCGTGGCGCTCGAGCTTGCCCATCGACTCAACCCGAGCTCCTCGGCTCCGACCACGACGGTGCAGGCGATACCTTCTCCCGGCGCCAGTTGGAATGACGTTCGCGCCGGCATTCTCTCGCCCAGCAAGAACGGAGAGAAAACTGCCTGCGGCGTGACGATAGGTGTCACGACCTTCGGTGTGGCGCACCCGAGCCTTCCCTGTGGAACGAGGATCTTCGTCGCCTACGGTCACATTCAGGCGCTGACCCAGGTGATCGCTCGCGGGCCTTACGTTCCCGGCCGGGGGCTCGACTTGACTCCGGCACTGGCGGTCAAGCTGGGCATCCGCAGCGCGGCCGATGTTCGCTGGCGCTTTGCTCAATAGAGACAGGCGCCGCCGCGCTACAGTGAGACGGTTCGACCCTGTTCGGAGCTTCGCGCAAAAAGTAGAACCAACACCAAGTAAAAGGGAGCCTGCGTCCGAGCGGAAGCGCCTGGCGCCGAGGCGAGGCAGGGCACCCACCTGGCTTACCAGGTTCACTTGGGCGTGAAGTTGCGGCAGGCGTGGAACTACCGGCGGAAGTCGGCCCTCCCTTGGAGGGTCTTGACTTCCGCCGGTGTTTATCGAAGCGAGTCACCGCGCCTGCGGCGCGAGTGTCTCGTCTGCTCCTACAAGCTGGCCGGGCTGGCCGGAATCGTGGACGGGGTCCGCGGCGGGGCGAGTTGAGAACGGCGTTTGGTGAGCTGCGCCCGCGCATGTAGGTCGCGGCGGTCGGATCGGGAGTTCCGCGCTCGGCTAGCCTGACTGCGTGAAAAACGTTTTCGGGGATGCGACTCTTGGCGGCGAGTGGGCCTCGGTGCGGTTGCGGCTACAGGGGGAGAAGATCGTCGAGGCCGATGCCGACGGGCTTACCGAAGGGCTCGAGGGGCTGAGCCTGCTCGAGGCGGCGGCCGTCGGCGGCGAACCGCTCGCGGTTGAGGCGCTGGCAGCGGCGCTCGGGCCGGTGTTCCGCGCGGCGCCCGATCCCGAGCGGGTCGCCGTAGCGATGTCGGGCGGGGTGGACAGCGCCGTCGCCTTGCTGGAAGCGGGGCCGAAGGCGATCGGAGTCACGCTGAGGCTCTGGATCGATCCGGACGGTCCGGATAGTGAGCGGGCCTGCTGCTCGCCCGATTCGGTGCGACTGGCGCGTACCACCTGCCACCGGCTGGGGCTGCCGCACGTCACACTCGATTTGCGCGAGCAGTTCTATCGGGTGGTGGTCGAGCCGTTCATCCGCACCTATGCGGCCGGCCGGACGCCCAACCCCTGCGTTCGCTGCAACGGCTCCTTCCGCTTTGGCCGGCTGCTTGCCTTCATACGGCGTGCCGGGGCCTCGCGGCTGGCAACCGGTCACTACGCGCGCCTCGTCGAGCGGCGAGGTGAGCTGCTCTTAGCCCGCGCCCACGACCGTGAGAAGGATCAGTCCTACATGCTCGCGGCACTCGATCCCAAGCTGCTCGGGCGGCTTTGGTTCCCGCTCGCGGAGCTGGTCAAGAGCGAGACGCGTGAGCGTGCGGCAGCCGCCGGTCTGGAGGTCGCGGTCCGGCCCGAGAGTCAGGAGGCCTGCTTTCTGGCCGGCGCCGACTACCGAGACTTCCTCGGGCGCCGGGGCTCGAGCTCGCGCCGCGGCGAGATCGTGGACGAAAGCGGTAAGCGACTTGGCCAGCACGACGGCTACTGGCGTTTCACACCCGGGCAGAGGCGCGGCCTGGGCATAGCTTCAGACTCGGGGCCGTTGTACGTGCTCGGGACGCGGCCGAAAAAGAACCTGGTCGTGGTTGGGCCCGAGCAGGCGCTTGCGCGGCGGAACGTTAGCGTGCGCGGAAAGCTCTACCTGCCGCTTCGGCATGCCAGGGCAAAGCTTCGCTACCGGTCGCCTGCTCTACCCGCCGAGGTCGAGCCGACTGCCACTGGTTTCCGGCTTCGCCTGCTCGAACCGGCCTACGCTGTTGCGCCCGGCCAAGCCGCGGTGCTCTACGACGACGAGGTCGTGGCCGGGTTCGGCTTGGTCATGTCCGCCCGGAAGACCTAAGATCTCATTTACGATGCTTCTTCTCTCATCCACCGTCGGTGATGTTGCCAGCGCGGCACTTGCCTTCTTCCTGATCGCCGTCGGGCTGACGCTCGGGTACGCGTTCTTTCGCCTGGGCGGAGTCCTCAGCCGCGTCTCCTCTCTGGTCAAAGGTGTCGAGCAGGAGCTGGTGCCGGTCATCAACAAAGCCGGTGGCTCGATCGATCGGGTCAACGATCAGCTCGACAAGCTCGATGTGGTGACCGACAGCGCGGTCGACGCGGTCGAGAGCATCGACACCGTCCTGCGCGCCATCGCCGGCGCCGTCAAGTTGCCGGCGAAGAAGGTCGCGGCCCTGACGGCCGGTCTCGTGCACGGGCTCGCAACCTTCAGGGTCGAGCACGATTTCGCGGCGGCTATGGCGGCGGCGCGTTTCGCCGCCCAGGAGCGCGAAAGCCGCTTCGGCGAGGAGTTTCACTCCCAAGCTGAAGAGGGGAAGAACGCGGGCGAGGAGTAAGGGTTTGGACGAGATAGTGCTCACGCTGCCCCATGAGGCTTGTTGGCACGGCGTCGTATATCTCGTTCTGGCGGGCTTGGCTGCACGTCTCGATATGACTGTCGAGAACCTCGAGGACTGGCAGCTCGCACTGACCGAGCTTCTCGGTCGCCAGCATCCCGACGGTCGCCTCCAGCTCGTTTTCCGCGCGTCACCCGACCAGCTCGAGACACGCTTCGGGCCGGCGGACAGTCAACTGCTGGCCGAGCTCGAGCGCCAGGAGGACGGGGTCGGATTGCGCCGTGTGCTCTCGACTCTCGCCGATGGCGTCGAGATCGTGACGAGTGACGACGACCGCTGGGTCGTACTGCGCAAAGCGATCATTCGCTCGGATGGCGCGCGCTGAGGCTCGGCTGGTGATCGCCAACGTGTCTGCAGATCGTCTTCCTCGGCGACCGTCGGTTTCGGGTCGCGAATTCGGCCAATCCCAAGAGCGCTCAATCGAGGCCACCATTGGACGCTAAGGACAGAGATCTTCTCCTCCGTTATCACAAGCATGGCGATCTGGCCGCGCGCGAGCAGCTGATCGAGCGCTACATGTCGCTGGTGCGCTCGCTTGCGCGTCGCTATGCGTCGCGCGGCGAGCAACTCGACGATCTCATTCAGATCGGCGCCATCGGTCTGATCAAGGCGGTCGACCGTTTCGACCTCGAGCGTGGAGTGGAGTTGACCACCTACGCAACGCCCAACATCATCGGCGAGATCAAGCGTCACTTCCGCGATCACGGTTGGGCGGTGCGCGTTCCGCGCGGCCTACAGGAGCTGAGCATCCAGTTGGCACGCGTCGTCGAGCGGTTGACGGCCGAGCTCGGCCGATCGCCGACGATCGCCGATCTGGCCAAAGCGACCGAGGCGAGCGAGGAAGAGGTACTCGAGGCACTCGAGGCCGGCCGCGCCTACAGCCCGCTCTCGCTCTCGGTCGGCTCCGGCTCGGACGACGACGAGCTCGACCCGCTCGAGTCGATCGGCAGCGAGGAGCACGAATACGAGATTTCCGAGGACAGGGCCGTGCTCGAGCCGGGCATGCGCGTTCTTGACGAGCGCGAGCGGACGATCGTGCGCCTGCGCTTCTACGAGGGCTTGACCCAGTCGCAGATTGCGCAGCAGGTCGGTATCTCGCAGATGCACGTGTCGAGGCTGATCAGGCGCGCGCTCGAGAAGGTTCGCACCGAGATAGCCCCGGAGCTCGACAACCTGGACGGCGAGTAGCTCGACTTCGGTCATTCGAGCCGTTCCTCGCTCCCGCGAGCTGGCGGCGCACCCGAGTTCCACGCATACAATCTCGGCGTGCGCACGTCAGCCGAGCTTCGAGAGGGATATCTCTCCTTCTTCCAGAGCAAGGGTCACCTACTCCGGCCCTCGAGCTCGCTCGTGCCTGCCACTTACGATCCGTCGGTGCTGCTCACGACCGCTGGCATGCAACCACTCAAGCCCTTCTTCCTCGGCCTCGAGCAGCCTCCGGCCGAGCGCCTGACCTCGGTGCAGAAGTGCTTCCGCACCACCGACATCGAAGAGGTCGGCGCTACCGCTCGCCACCTCACCTTCTTCGAGATGCTCGGCAACTTCTCGTTCGGCGACTACTTCAAGGATGGGGCGATCGAGCTGGCCTGGGAGTTCGTCACCGAGCAGATGAAGCTCGACCCGGCAAAGCTCTGGGCGACCGTTTATCGCGGTAATCCCGAGCTGTCGCTCGACGCCGACGAGGTCGCCATCGCCGCCTGGGAGAGGGTTGGAATTCCGTCCGAGCGGATCACCCGCCTGGGCGAGGACAACTTCTGGAAGGCCGGCCCGACGGGGCCCTGTGGCCCCTGCTCGGAGATCTACTACGACCGCGGGTCCGAGCGGGGCTGCGGTAAGCCGGATTGCGCCCCCGGCTGTTCCTGCGACCGCTTTCTCGAGTTCTGGAATCTCGTCTTTATGGAGCTCGAGCAGCATGCGGACGGTCGCGTGACGAACCTACCGCGCCACAACATCGATACCGGCCTTGGGTTGGAGCGCGGCGCCGCCATCCTCCAGGACGTCTACTCGGTCTTCGAGATCGACAGCTTCCAGGAGATCAAAGACTGGGTCGCCGAGACTTCGGGTTCGAGCTACGGCGAGTCGGACGTGGCGACGAAGGCGCATCGGGTGCTTGCCGATCACGGGCGGGGAATGGTCTTTCTCGCTGCCGAAGGCGTCAAGCCGGGCAACCTCGGCCGTAGCTACATCCTGCGCCGGGTCATCCGCCGCGCCGTTCAGCACGGCTCGCGCATCGGGCTGGAGGCGCCCTTCCTGGCGCGCCTGGCCGAGGTGGTGATCGAGCAGATGGGGGGCACCTATTCGGAGCTGAAAGAGCACGCCGACGAGATCAAGGCCGTCCTCACCGCCGAGGAGGAGCGCTTCTCGCAGACGCTCGCCCGCGGTATGCGGCTGTTCGAGGAGCTGGCGAGCGGCGAGCAGGTTTCGGGCGAGGACGCTTTCAAGCTCCACGACACCTACGGCTTCCCGCTCGAGCTAACGAGCGAGCTGGCGAGCGAGCGCGGTATGACCGTCGACGAGAAGGGTTTCGCGGAGCGGATGGAGGAGCAGCGCGACCGCTCGCGGGCAGGCGCTCGCGGCGGCGACAGGCGCACAGCCGAGTTCTCGAACCAGGCGGGCTTCAAGAGCGAGTTCGTCGGCTACGAGAAGACCGATGTGCTGACGCAGATCGGCGCGCTCGAGGAGCTCGGCGAAGGGCTCTTCCTGCTCAAGCTGAGAGAGTCGCCCTTCTATCCGGAGGGCGGCGGGCAGGTCGGCGACGCCGGCTTCGTCGAGAGCGAGGAGACCGGAGCGCGGGCCGAGCTCGAGCAGACCTTCCGCTTCGAGGACGACCAGGCGCTGCTCTTCCGCGGCGAGGGCTTCAAGGCCGGCGAGCGGGTGCGGGCTAGCGTGCTCTGGCCGTTGCGCTTCCCCACCATGGCCAATCACACCGCGACGCATCTCCTTCACAAGGCACTCCAGCAGGTGCTCGGCGAGCACGCCCGCCAGGCCGGCTCGGCGGTGCGACCCGACAAGCTGCGCTTCGACTTCTCGCACGGGCAGGCCCTGACGGCGGCCGAGCGCGACGAGGTCGAGCGCCTCGTCAACGAGGACATCTTCGCCAATCACCCCGTGCACACGTTCGTGACGCCGATCGAGGAGGCGCGCTCGTTGGGGGCAATGGCGCTCTTTGGCGAGAAGTACGGCGACATGGTGCGCGTCGTCGAAGTGAAGGACGTCTCGCGCGAGCTGTGCGGCGGCACGCATGTGCGCNNATCGTCTCGGAGAGCTCGATCGGCTCGGGCCTGCGCCGGATCGAGGCCATCACCTCGAAAGCGGCGGTCGAGCAGCTGCGCGAGCGCGCGTCAGAGGTCGAGAAGCTCCAAGCCGAGCTCGAGCGGCTGCGCAAGGAGGCCAAGAAGCGGCCCAGCGAGAAGGACGGCGCCGGGCCCGAGATCGCGATCGCCCGTGAGGAGGAGCGCTCGGGCATCAAGGTCGTNNGTCTCCGACCAGCTCAAGAACAAGAACGCGCCGGCCGCGGTATTCGTCGCCGCGGTCGAGGATGGGCGTGTGCACCTGGTTTGCAATTTCGACAAGACGCTCGAGCAGCGCGGGCTCGACGCCGTTCAGGTCGTGCGGGCTGCGGCAGCGCTCGTCGGTGGCGGTGGTGGCGGACGGGCAGGCATGGCGCGGGCAGGCGGCAAGGATCCCGAGAAGCTGCCCGAGGCGCTCGAGGCGGCCGCCGAAGCAATTCTGGCCGCGCTCTGACGGTTCGTTGCCTGACGCCCGGGCGCGAAGCCGGGGTCGGGAGTCCGGCGGATAGAATCGCTCGCGGTGAAAGTGCTCGCACTCGACTATGGATCGGCTCGGACCGGGGTTGCCG
>PMXT01000172.1 GCA_003170995.1 Actinomycetota bacterium
AGTTCGACAAGGTGGAGATGTTCAGCTTCTGCGCGCCGGACAAGTCGCCGGATGAGCATGACTTCATCCTCTCGGCCGAGGAGGAGATCCTCCAGGGCCTCGGCATCCCCTACCGGGTGGTCAACATCGCCGCCGGCGACCTCGGCGCCCCGGCGGCCAGAAAGATCGATCTCGAGGTCTGGTTCCCCAGTCAAGAGCGCTACCGCGAGGTCACGTCCTGTTCGAACACAACCGACTTCCAGGCCCGTCGCCTCAAGGTCAGGTACCGAGGCGAGCGCGGAACAAAGCCCGTCCACACTCTCAACGGCACGGCCGCGGTCGGACGCATGCTCCTAGCCCTACTCGAGAACGGGCAGCAAGACGACGGGGGCGTTGTCGTGCCCGCTGCGCTCACGCGCTACGGCGCGCCGGCCTCTTTCGAGCGCTAGCGACGAGCTTCGATCGCACGTCGACAACCGAAGCGCCGGCCGATTGCTCCGGCACCGGTGGACTATGCTGGCGTCGCGCGGCGGGGTGCCGGAGCGGTCGAACGGGGCGGTCTTGAAAACCGTTGGGGGTGCAAGCCCCTCCTGGGTTCGAATCCCAGCCCCGCCGTAATCGCGGTCAGGCAACGTTTAGAGCACGTTTCAAACGAAGCATTCAACCGCCTGACCGCGCTCGACGGCGCGCTGCGTCTGTCTCGGTCGCGCCCGTAGCTGTCCTGACCACAGAGATGTGAGACGCGGCTGATCGGATGGGTCGCGAAGGCTCACTGGTAGCACATCGAACGGCCTGGGCGGTTGCTGGTGCCGCGGGGCGGGCGTATCGGGCGTGCATACCTAGTGGGATAGACCCTAAACGTCGAGGGAGAACGCGACTTCTGGACGCAGAACCGGCAAGCGGACTCATCGAATATCACCACGATCCCGGCGGAGACCCGGCCAACGAGAGCACACGAGTCCCTCATCCCCTCCAGTCGCTCGAGGAGCCTCACAAAAGGGGTTCTTTGAGCTGAACCGTGAGGAGTGTAATATCCCCGTCTTGAGGCTCAAGACTCCCAGCAGGAGCGCCGATCTCTCTACTGTTGAGTCATCTCGTATCCCGCCAGTCAGTTGGAGGTGCCATTGTGATGCGGCGAGCCGGCCTTAGATCTTTTCGTCTGTTCATCGTTTGCTGCGTAGTAGTACTGGCTGGTACGTTGGCGAGCGTCGCGAACGCTTCGCAGCTCATCGGCCGCGAGGCGGTCAATGTCCATCTGACCGCGAACAAAGCCGGAATTGCGATGCTCACCTACTCCACGAGGGGCGGGGGTAGCAAGGTAAACCACGTCCTTGCCCGCGGCGCGATCAACGCGCGGCCGCCGGTAAAGGGCACCAAGCAAGTCGCGTTCAAGCTCGATCGCGCCGGCGGCTGGGGGTTCTTCCGCAACGCGAATTACTGGAAGCACTTCAAAAACGTCTGCGGCCCTTATCAGGGAGAGGACCTTCCCTGGCTCATCACTGCCTGCACGATGCCCGACGGCTCCAACTGGGCGGTCCAGTCCTGGAAGCGCATGCTAAAAAACTACGGTTTGCCGACCACGGGCCTCCGAAATGCCCGGGAGCTGCGCCTGTCGCACTGGAAAGGCGAGATACCGGTGCTGACGATCAAGCTCGACTGGTCATACGCCGGGAAATGGGACCATCTCTGGGGCTTCTACACCTACCGCGGCCAGCCCGTCTATGGGTTCGAACACACCGCTCGAGGCGACCCAACTGACGGCTTCGGCCGCAACATCTACGTCGATACCTACAACTCCGCCTACGGGAAGGGCTGGAAACGCGAGAACAGCTTCCTCACCCACCCGCCAACCGGCGGCTTCTGTTACGGCTTCTCCCCGAAAACCGCAGCAATGAAGAAGCGCGGACTAATGGGCAAGGGTGAAAAGTACCGTGCGACGGTCCAGGGCCCCGGTGTGGCTCCAGACGTGTCCTGGGCGGGCAACGCTCTTGGCCCATACGATGCGGTGCTGGACGCGCAGCTGAACGAGGAGCAGGCGAGCGAGCTCGGAAACGATGATCGCTGCACGATCAACTGAGAGCCCATACCGCGGGGAAGATTCTCGACTTCCCTAAGATCTCGAATCAAAAAGAAGCACTCTGTCGGCTGGTCGTCAATTGAGACGAGCTCTTAGCTACGTTAGTGCGTGAAGAGTCTCACGCCGGTGCAGGTCATGAGTAGGCCGTACTCGTTCGCCGCCTCGATCACCTCGGGGTCGCGGATCGAGCCGCCGGTTTGCGCCACGTAGCCAACCCCAACCGCCGCGGCGCGGTCGATCGTGTCACGGAAGGGGATGAAGGCATCCGAGCTGAGCGACATGCCCCAGAGCTGTGCCAGCCAGGCGCCACGCTCCTCGGGCGTGAACGGGCGCGGCTCGCTCGAGAAGGATGTGAGCCAAGCCTCGCGCTCCTTCGGCGTCATCTCGTCGCGCAGGTAGAGATCGATCGCGTTGTCGCGCTCAGGGCGAGAGATGCCCTCGCGGAACGGCAGCGCCTGTACGAGCGGGCTGCGTCTCAGGTGCCAGAGCTGGCCCTTGCTCGCCGCCAGCTGGACGCAGTGGATGCGCGACTGCTGGCCGCAGCCGACACCTACCAGTTGCCCACCCGAGGCGATCGTGATCGAGTTGGATTGCGTGTACTTGAGTGCGATCGTGGCCAGAAGCAGGTCGCGGGCCGTCTCCTCGGGCAGCTCGCGATTCTCGGTCACGATTCCTGCTCTCAGGTCGTCGATCGTCAGACGGGCGTCGTTGAGCGGCTGCTCGAGCGTGACGCCGAGCAGATCGCGGCGCTCGACCTTCGGCAAGCCGACTTCCGTATCGGCTTCGAGCACGAGGTAGTTGCCACGCTTCTTCTGCTTCAACAACTCCAGCGCCGCCGGCTCGAAACCGGGCGCGATCACCGCGTCGGAAACCTCCTGAACGAGCAGCGCAGCGGCGGCCTCATCGACGACGTCGCTCATCGCCACGCAGTCGCCGAAGGAGCAGAGGCGATCGGCGCCGCGGGCACGCGCATAGGCGGTCGCGACCGGGCTCAGCTCGATCTCGCCGACGAAGTACGACTCCCTCAGATCGTCGGGTAGAGGCACGCCGAGACCGGCGCCAGTGGGGCTCAGGTGCTTGTACGACGCAGCCGCCGGAAGCCCGAGAGCCTCGCTCAGCTCACGCACCAGGTTCCAGGAAAAAAGCGCATCGAGAATGTTGATTGCGCTCGGAGCGCCGTTGAGCACGCGGAAAGGAAGGCGCTCACCGGCTGCCAGCACCACTGCCGGTGCCTGGTGCGGGTTGATTCCGTAACGAAGCTCGAGTCGCGCCTGGGTAGCCATCGAAAGCCCTCCTGTGGGGATCGTTCGTTCAGTGCCCAGGCGCTCGGCTTCTCTGCCCACCGCTCCCCGGTGGTTTCTTCCACCTCGTAGCGCCAGTTGCAGCGGGACTCCATTCTCCCATAACGAGCGTACGGCGAATTGGTTGAGCTTGCTCGCTTCGGGCACCGAGCGGAACGAAACGCGGTGTCAGACACCGCTTGGATAAACCATGAGATGTCAAACGAAAACCGCGCCTGAACTGTGTCTTCTCAGGATATGGCGCCTAGTCGACGCCAGCGGGTGTCAGACACCGGTCAGAAGAACCCTGAGCTGTCAAACGAAAACTGTGCCGAAAGCGTGTCGTTTACCGGGGTCGCGAAGTACTAGTCGACGCGGCCGAGCAGGACGCAGCCGTTGTGGCCGCCGAGTCCCATCCCGTTCGAGAGCGCATAGGAGAGCTCGACCTCGCGGGCCTCGTTGGGAACGTAATCTAGGTCGCACTCGGGGTCGGGGTGCTGGTAGTTGATCGTCGGCGGGATCACGCCGTGCTTCAGCGCCAGCACGCAGGCCATCGCCTCGAGCGCACCGGCGGCACCCAGGCAGTGGCCGAGCATCGACTTGGTCGAAGAGACCGCGAGCTTATGGGCATGGTCGCCGAAGGCCGCCTTGATCGCCTTGGTCTCGGCGGCATCGCCGAGCGGAGTCGAGGTGCCGTGAGCGTTGATGTAGCCGACCTGCTCGAGTTCGATGCCTCCGCTCGCGACGGCTTCGCGCATCATGCGCGACACTCCGGTCGCCTCGGGATCGGGCTGCGCGATGTGGAACGCGTCGTTCGAGGCGCCGTAGGAGAGGACCTCGGCGTAGATCTGCGCTCCGCGCGCACGCGCCGCCTCCAGCTCTTCCAGCACCAGCACGCCGGCGCCCTCACCGATGACGAAGCCTTCACGGGTCGCGTCGAAGGGGCGCGAGGCGCGCGGCGGATATTCCTCCTCGGCGGCGAGCCCGCGCATGTTGCAGAAGCCCGCCAGGATGAGCGGCGTCAGAGCGGCCTCGGCACCACCGGCGAGAATGGCGTCCGCCGCGCCGCGGCGGACGATCTCGGCGCCCTCGCCGATCGTGTAGGAGCCAGTCGCGCAGGCGGCGACTCCGGCGAAGTTGATGCCCTTGAAGCCGAAGGCGATGGCAATCTGACCGCTGGCCGCGTCGGTGAGGACGCTGGGGATGAACCAGGGCGCCACGCGGCTGTGACCACGCTCGAGCCTGGTCTGCTCTTGACTCGCGATGCCGCCGATATCACCGACCGCCGAGCCGAAAACGACTCCGATCCGCTCGGGCGCGTAGGCACCGAGCAGGCCGGCGTCGTCCACCGCCTCCTTGGCGGCGGCCAGCGAGAACTGTGTGTAGCGCGCGAGCTTGCGCAGCTCCTTCGGTGTCGCGAGACCAGTTGGATCGAAGTCCTTGACCTCGGCGCCGATCTTGACCGGGTAATCGCTCGCATCGAAGGCCCGGATGAAATCGATTCCGCTCTTTCCGGCGACAAGCGCGTCCCAGGTCGTGGCGAGGTCGTTTCCAAGCGGGCTGACCGCACCCATTCCGGTGACCACGACACGGCGCATGGCCGAACTCTAGTCGAGGCGCTTGTCGCTACGAGGCGCCTACTGCCGCCTATTTGACGCACTGCCGCGCTCCCGCAACGGGCGTGAGGACGTATCCTGAATGGGACGATGATCGACGAACATCCTCAGGGACTCAACCTCTCACTGGAGCCGCTGGACGACTACATAGTCATCCAGACCTCTGACGAGGAGACCGAGACGCGCGCCGGCCTGATCATTCCCGCCAGCTCGGAGAACAGCTGCCAATCGGGTGTCGTCACTGCCGTCGGTGCCGACGCCGAAGGCATCGAGCCAGGCGACAAGGTGCTCTTCCCCAAGGATTCGGGTTATGAGGTGCGCCTGGCCGGAGCGGCCGTGCGAGTCATCCGCCGACGCGATCTGATCGCGCGTATCAACGACTAGTACCACCGGAAATCCGCTCCCCTGTCGGAGAGCATGACGATTTCCGGTGGTGTGCCTTTCGTACGAGTCACCGCGCCTTCGGCGCTTTGACTCGCCCGCTCCTCGAGGGCGTTGCGAGCTGACCGTGGTCGCAGGCGGAGTTCGTGGTGAGTGGTTAGTGACGGCGTTTAGTAAGCCGCGCCCGCCATGTCGATCGCGGCGGTCACACCTGTCCTCGGAGGTCACGGGTGCGGCGAAGCGAAAGCTCTAGCTCGATGCAGATACACGAGCCGGATACCACGCCGCCGATGATCGGAACCCTCAGGGAAGGGGCGTTGCACGCGCAGCTCAAGGAGTGGTACCGCCGCCCGGGCGACGAGCTCGAGAAGCGGCTCTCGGGCTACGTCGTCGACATCGTCCGCGATGGGCTTCTGATCGAGATCCAGACGGGCGGTTTCGCGCCGCTCCGGCGCAAGCTCGATGTCCTCACGCGCGAGCATCCGGTTCGGATTGTGGCTCCCGTGGCGCGCGAGCGCAGGATCGTTCGCCTTTCGAGCGAGGGCGAGATCCTCTCCGCCCGTCGCTCTCCCAGGCACGGCAGGGTCGAGGACGTCTTTTCCCGCCTGGTCAGCATCCCCACGCTGCTCTGCAGGCCCCAACTCGAGATCGAGATCCTGCTGACCGAGGAGGACGAGTTGCGCGTCCACCGGCCAGGGAAAGCGTTCAGGCGCCACGGCTGGGTCGTCAGCGGTCGATCGCTCTCGGGCGTCGCAGATTGCATCCGTATCGCCGGTCCTGAAGACGCGGTGGCACTGCTACCGGCGCGGCTCCCCGAGTCGTTCGACACCGCGGAGCTCGCCAAAGCGGCCGCGATCACTCGCCGGCTCGCGCAACAGATGACCTACTGCCTACGCGCCATGGGAATGCTCGAGATAACCGGTAACCGCCGCCGCGCGCACGTCTACCGGCGCACCTACGCCCCGGCTCGCGGTTCACATCGGT
The DNA here is from genome assembly GCA_003170995.1 of Actinomycetota bacterium. Taxonomy (GTDB): domain Bacteria; phylum Actinomycetota; class Thermoleophilia; order Gaiellales; family Gaiellaceae; genus Fen-549. Next base: position 6,318 of record PMXT01000172.1, read on the forward strand.
GTCGAGTACAAAAAGCTCCCAGAAAGAGCGAAGCCCGCCTCGCATAAGCCGCAGACGGGCGACGCCACTTTGCCGGGATGAGGGGGGAGCCGGCTTTTAAAGTTTCGCCCCTGCGTCTGCGCCTGACAGCACCCCATCGGGGGATTTTTATCCGGCGAAAGTCGGCCCGCGAAACGCGCCTAGACTTTCGCCGGCGTACCTCGGCGCACAAGTCACCGCGCCTTCGGCGCGTGCGTCTCGCCTGCTCCCACAGGCTCGACGAGCTAGCCGTGATTGCAAACGGAGTTCGTAGTGAGTTGAGGACGGTGTTTGTGAGCCGCGCCCGCCATGTCTCTATAAAAGCCGGCCACCTCGGTGGCCTCTCTTGCCGGTGTGTGGGTCGCGCGGCTAGTGGTCTCGAGTCCCGTCAGCTATTCTGAGCGCGCTCGGAGAAGTGGCCGAGTGGCTGAAGGCGGCGCCCTGCTAAGGCGTTAAGGGGGTACAAACCTCCTTCGAGGGTTCGAATCCCTCCTTCTCCGCTAATCAGCCGGAAATCTACGATTTCCGGCTGCGGTTTAAGTGGGCGTTGGGCCGCGCCTGCGGCGCTTGCTCAACGCGGCGTCCTAGAAGGTGGGCGAGCTAGCCGTGTGTTGCTTTGCGGGGTCCGGAGCGAGTTGGGGACGGCAGTCATGAGCCGCGCCCGCACAGGTCTGGCGCGGCGGCCCAGGAGGAAGCGCCCGCCTTGTTAACTCTGTGCAGCCTGCTCGCCATCGACTTCGAGCGGTAGTCTTCCCGCGGGACCAGCGCGGAGGGGTGGCAGAGCGGTCGAATGCGGCGGTCTCGAAAACCGTTACCCGTCATTCGGCGGGTCGGGAGTTCGAATCTCCCCCCCTCCGCTTCATCCGACCGACACTCGTCGTAGGCGCGAGAGTCGCAAGTGTGGCCGGGATCTCCGATCTCGGTCGGTCTTCTCTCGTTATCGCGCCTGTCACACGAAACGCATGACGAGGCTCAGGCGTCCCCGCTCGGGGCAGACGTAATCCCTCGAATGGATAGGTCGAGCGCGCTTTAGGCTCGCCCGCGACGACCGACTACGTGGAGCGGTACTCCAAACAAAGGAACTGCGATGCTTAGTCAACTTCTAGCAACTCACGAGATCCAATCAGGCGACGAGAGGCCCCCAGAAAGAGATGAGACTCACCTGATGATCCTGATCGATCAAATGGTCCGCGAGGGGAGATCGGAGCGGGATATCGATCGAGCGGTGAGAACGGCTGCGGGACACTAACGAAGCTAATCGAGACGCTCGAAGAGCCTTTCGAGCCGTTATAGATTCGGCCAGCCGCGAAATACCTCTTCCGCGATCGGGCGCATCGTCTTCAGGCTTACAAAAAGCGGAGTCACACTCGCGACTTTCGCGATCACACCTCTGACAACGCCGGCGAATAGGATTCATCTGGCGCCGCTATCGTTTGCCGGCCACGGAGAGGTGTCCGAGTTGGCCTAATCTCCACCAGAAATCTGCGATTTCCGGCGGTCGTTTTGTCTGACGAGTCGCTGCGCCTTCAGCGCAAGCTCCTCGCGAGGTTCGAGAGGCGGGGCGAACTTACCGGAATCGCGTACGGAGTTCTTGCGAAGTCGGAGACGGCGGTACTAGCGCTATCGTTTCCGGGCCAGGGAGAGGTGTCCGAGTTGGCCTAAGGAGCGCGACTGGAAATCGCGTACCTGCTGAAAGGTGGGTCGCGGGTTCGAATCCCGCCCTCTCCGCTTTTTTCGCCACCGAAAATCCGCTCCCTGTCGGGAGCATGACGATTTCCGGTGGCGTGCATTTCGAAGAGTCACCGCGACTTCGTCGCGTGTGCCTCGCCTGCTCCTAAGCGCGTTGCGAGCTGACCGTGGTTGTAGGCGGAGTTCGAGATGAGTGGTTGGGGACTGCGCCTAGAGCCGATTTCGGTAGAGATGTACGTTTGAGGGGGTCAAGCCGTGGACGCGGTCGGGATCGCAGCGAGTCTCGATAGGGCCGGGCAGCTTCGAGCTCAGATAATCTCTCGCCTGGAGGGCGCATAGCTCAGCGGGAGAGCGCTCGCTTCACACGCGAGAGGTCGCTGGTTCAATCCCAGCTGCGCCCATCTCGCTTTCTCGGCCGGCGGGCTCCTACCGGCCGGGCGCGGCCGGCCTACGGAGCCCCCTGACACCGCTGGTGGCACGATCCTCTCCGAAGCCGTGTCGGTAACACTGTCCTCTCCGGGCTCGCACCGCCAGCGGCGCCCCGAGAAAGCGAGAGACGATTCGGTCTTGTCCAGACTCCGTTCGAATCAAGCAGCGGCTCTTACCGGCCAGGCCCGGTTTGGTGCCCGGCCGCTTTCGTTTTCTCCTCGAACGCGTTGCTACGATCGCATCCAACACATAAGAAACCAGGACCCGTCGACTGGGTGCGATCGGTGAGTGCGATGCTAGGACGCAGCGCCT
>PMXT01000111.1:0-1261 GCA_003170995.1 Actinomycetota bacterium
CGCTCCTCGCAGGCGATCTTGTCGCGCGCGTACTGCCAGTGGACGTTCCCGAGCGGTGCCTCCTCGACGAGCGGGAAGAAGGGCGACGGCTTCTCGTACACGGTCGCCGAGCTGATGAAGACGTACTGCGAGATCCTGCCGCCAAACAGCTCGATGTCGGTCTCGACGTGCTCGGGCAAGAACGCGACCCAGTCGGCGACGACGTCGAACTCCTCGCCCTCGAGCGCCTCGGCGGCAGACTCGCGGTCGCGGATGTCGGCATGGATCCGCCGCACTCCGTCCGGAAGCGCGACGTTTGTCTGCCCGCGGTTGAGCAGTGTGAGCTCGACTCCTTGCTCGGCAAGCAGGCGCGTTGCCGCGATCGAGATGTTGCCGGTACCGCCGATGAAGAGGACGCGCATATCTCTCCTGCTCTCGAGTTGACGTGTTAGCGAACGCTTCCGTGATCATAGAGACCCTCCGCCGAGAGGCCGCCTACTGCTTTCCTCAGCCGTGGAAAGATCGACTCACTTTCGTCACGAACAACCCTTGACGCCAAACGGTGTCTGACACCGTTTGGGAGAAACGCGCCGCGCGCCGCGAAAAGTCCCTGCTCAGATCGGGTTTTTCGGCGCTTGCGATCTTCGTCGATATCCGTTTGCTGATAAACGGCCTCCAGAAGCGTTTCTTGCGCCTCGACTTCGTACTACGCCTGCAGCGCGCTCAGCACCGCAACCCCGATCGCCGTCACGACCACGCCCGCGATCCGAATGCGGCCCAGCTTCTCGCCGAAGAGCAGGTAGGCGGCGAGCGCCGAGAGCACGGCGAACTGCGATCCGATTACGGCGGTGACGGCTATTCCGTGCCGGGCACCGAAGGCGAAAGCGAAGTAGCCGCCGACCTCGGCGAGGCCGGAAGTGACGACCAGCGCTACCGCACGGCGAGTCAAGCGGATGCGGGAGCTGAGCAGGAGCGGGATAGCCACCACCACCACGCCGATGACTCGCGGCGGCAGCACGGCCCAGACGAGAGGCACCTCGGTGCTCACGCGCCCGGTCGCATACAGGCTCAGGCCAAAGGAGAGCGCCGCACCGCCCGCGAGCAGAACCGCCTTGACGTCGTGGCGACCCGGCGACTCCTCGCCGGCGGAACCGGCCGCTACGGCGACGATGCCGATCGCGATCACGGTCAGCGCCACGCCTCGGGGCAGGCCCAGCGTCTCGCCGGCGACGACCGCGATCACCGCGGCTATCGCTCCTTCCGTCGAGATGACCGGCGAGGC